>JBFJTG010000003.1:0-81045 GCA_041625575.1 Litorivivens sp. | reverse complement strand
GAGCTGCCGCAAAACGTTTCTTCAGAAGGCTTTTGAGATCAGCTGGTAGTGAGCCTAGAAAGATCGTCACTGATAAACTCCGTAGCTATGGAGTAGCCCCTCACGGACTGGAAATCTCATCAAGGTCATGGCGCTAAATTTGGGTACAAGGTCAAGCTTTGTAACTACTTCGACTGCAAGCTCGAAGAGCTAGCTACGCATATTAAGGAATAGCTGGGCAGTGCCAGACATTAATGTGGGGGCTAGTTTGTCTTCAATACGGATGGGCGGGGAGTGGGGGTTGGAGTTGCGCGAAAATCAGGTGGAAACTCAAGAGCGACGATCGCTGGGTAGAGCTCCGATCTTTTAGTTGAGCCGATGTATTCAGGTGCCTTAAGGTCAGTTTGGCGGGTGGTCTTTTTGTGGCACATTTAGATTTGGTCACACGATGGTCACAATTTGGTCACATGGCGTGATTTTTACAAGGCAATAAAAAAGGCCGATCAGTAAGCTACTGATCGGCCTTTACTTTTTTGGTAGCGGGGGCTGGATTAGAACCAACGACCTTCGGGTTATGAGCCCGACGAGCTACCAAGCTGCTCCACCCCGCATCAAAACTGTTTCGCCTGTTTAAAGCCTAGCGCTGGCTCAACTGCTGCCAATTGGACTTGTTGACTGCCAATTGAGGATGCGCATTATATGGAGGGGGCTGGTGCATTGCAAGCCTTGCGTCGGATGTTTTTGATTTGGCGCGAATTATGTTTTGCTCAGGGCTGATTCCCGGGCGTTCCAGGAATCCTTGATTGCCAAAAGGCTGTCGTAGTGTTCGATGAAAAGCGCAGTTATGTTGGGATCGAAATGGCTGCCCGCCTGATCTTGTATGTGTTGTTTACTCTCCTCCGCGCTCCAAGGCTCTTTGTAGGGGCGGCGCATGGTGAGGGCGTCAAATACGTCAGCGATAGCCACGATGCGGGCAGACTCGGGTATTTCCTCCCCTTTGAGTCCTTGCGGGTAGCCCGACCCATCCCATTTCTCGTGGTGGCAAAGCGCAATTTCTGCGGCGAGTTGAAACAGTGGAGTTTTGCTATTCGCTAGTATATCCCGCCCTATTAAAGCGTGGCTCTTCATGATTTCCATTTCTTCCGCGGTCAGCTGGCGCGGCGCTTTCAGTATTTCGTCGGGAATGCCTATTTTGCCGGTGTCGTGCATTGGAGCCGCCAGTTCCAGTAGGGCAGCGTCTTCTACGGACCAGCCGGTTCGTCGCGCTATCTCGGCCGCGTAAGCTGCCATGCGCCATATGTGAGCCCCGGTGTCGGTGTCGTTGTAGTGGCCGGCCTGCCCCAGCATGAAAATAGCGCTGCGCTGGCTTTCTGCGAGCTCTTTGGTTCTGCTTATAACGGCTTCCCGGGTGGCGCGTTGTTGATTGGCCAGTGTCAGGTGGGTTTTGACTCTGGCGCGAACAATTGCCGGGTTAACAGGTTTGGTGAGGTAGTCGACAGCACCTAGCGAGAGGCCGCGTTCTTCCTGCTCTGTCTCCGCGAGGGCTGTTACGAATATGACGGGGATGTCGCAGGTATTGGGGTCGGCCTTGAGTTTTTGGCAAACTTCATAGCCGTCCATCTCCGGCATCATAACATCGAGCAGGATAATATCCGGCCGCTGGGTTTGTGCAATGGATAGCGCTATTGTCCCGTTAATGGCCGCTTTGATTGTGTAATCATCTACCAGTATCGATTTCAAAACGTCAATGTTTTGGGGGGTGTCGTCGACAACTAATACGTGGGGCTTGGGAACTTCGTCGTGGCTCATTATGTAAGAATCTCCTGGCGGAACTTTTGTAGGTGATTGCTGGCCGCGAGGAAATCGTAGCGCTGTACCGCATCGATTGCGGCATCCAGTTGAACGCCAACTCGGTGCGGTTTAAGCCATTTGCGCAATTCTATGAGTTTGTCTTCTGCTTCGGCGTTGAATTCGCCTAACATCTCCATGATGGTCGAAACGACTGGCTGGAGTTCTTCCGGCTTGGGAGCATTTAAGGCCCGCTCTTCTTTTACTTTGCTGCTTTCGAGGTAGTGTTGAATTTCTACGAGTATATTGGCTGTATCGCGTTTGATGATACCCAGCCTCAGCCCGGCCTCCTTGATATGGCTCTGACTTAGTAAGCCTACAATTTCGGCAATGGTTTCCTTCGCCGCGCGAGCGCCGATTGCTGCTGAAGTGTTTAGGATCTCTGCGCTAACTATTTGTGCCTCGTTGAGCTCGCGGGTGTCGACGGCCCGCTGCAGCCGTTCAAGCAGATCGTTGATTTTGGACGAAAAGGTACTGAGCATGTTTCGGTATAACGAGGCGTTGCCTGTTGCAGACTGAAGGCCATGTTCGAAATCCATAAATTGGTAGTTCGGCTGACCATTGTCTTCGAATATTTCAACGGTCCGCGCTTTAGCGTAGCTTGTCCAGCGTTGAATGGTTTGGACAAGTACCTCAACATCGACGGGCTTGGATACATGATCATCTATCCCGTTTGAGAACGCTTCGTGCTTGTCGTGCGCCATCGCGTTGGCGGAGAAGGCGATAATGGGGAGCGAATCGAGCTCGGCCTGCTCACGGATTTTCCGGGCTGTTCCGAAACCGTCGAGGCGTGGCATCTGCAAGTCAAGCAACAGGCAATCGAAGGCGCTGTCGGTGGCAAGTAGCTCCAGCGTTTCTATTCCGTCACCGCAGATTTCAATTTTTGCGCCGAGTTTTTCGAGAATTTCACGCAATATAAACTGGTTTACCGGGTTGTCTTCTGCCGCGAGAATGCGCAGCTCACTGAGCGTGGCAGAGTCGTCGCGCTCGGGTTGTGGTTCTTCGTCGCTCCGGCGGTCCTTTGAAATTTCCAGCACCGTACTTAGGGTGCGTGACATGACGGGCTTATTTAAAACTTTTCTTACGCCTATACCGCGCGATTTCAATTCGGCGCGAAGGTTGTCTGTGTCGTAAGCCGACATCATGATGAGTTTTTCGGCCGAGATGCCGCATTGTTCCTGAAACTGCTGGACACAAGCTATGCCGTCCATATCCGGCATTTGCCAGTCGATAAGTATGTGGTCATAGGCCAGCGTTTTTTCAATGAGCTGAAGCGCCTCGTCGAAGCTCTCTGCAACGTCGACTTCTGTGCCCAGGCCTTCCAGCGTGTTTTGCAGAATTTCACGTGAGGCGGCGCTGTCGTCCAGAACCAGTATGCGCAGCTCGCTGTTGCTTTTTCTTGCGCTGCCGGCCTGTTGGGGCGCTATTTCAAAGGGCAGGGAAAAGCTGAATACACTGCCTTTTCCCAGCTCGCTGGAGACCGTTAGATTGCCGCCCATGAGTTCGACAAGATTGCTCGAAATCGTCAGGCCAAGGCCGGTGCCGCCATGTGTGCGCGTAATCGAGGCGTCTGCCTGGGAAAAGGAGTCGAAAAGTATTTTTTGTGCCTCTTCCGATATGCCGATGCCGCTGTCTTCTACCGAAAAATTGATGACAACCTGATCGTCATTTTGCTCGGCCAGCCGAACACGGGTGATGACTTCGCCGCGGTCGGTAAATTTAATGGCGTTACTCAATAAATTGGTGAGTACTTGCGTAAGGCGCATGGAATCGCCAATTAATTTAGCCGGTATGGCTTCGTCATAATCTACGAGGTACTCAAGACTTTTTTTGCTGGCGTGAATTGAGAGCACTTCAATCATGTCGATCAGTGTGTCCTCAATGGAAAAGGGTACGTATTCAATGTCGAGCTTGCCGGCTTCGACTTTTGAGAAATCCAGAATATCGTTGATGATGCCCAGCAAGGATGTCGCCGAAGCCGATAATTTACTGACGTAATCGAGTTGCTTCTCACTGAGGTTGGATTGCTTAAGCAAATGGGCCATGCCAATGATTGAATTCATTGGGGTGCGTATTTCGTGGCTCATATTGGCCAGAAATTCCGACTTCGCTTTATTGGCGCTGTTCGCCAGCGTCATGGCTTCCTGAAGTTCGCCGGTGCGCTCCTCTACGGTAGCTTCAAGGTTGTCGGCTAGTGACTTGAGAGACTCGTTGGATTCGTAAAGCTCACGGCTTTTTTCTTCCAGCAGTTGTTCGGCCTGTTGGCGGGCATTTTTCTCTCGCGCGAGTCGTCGTTCGAGTTGCTCGGGGGTTAATGCCATTATGCGGTTCGTTCCAGATGAAAAGCGGCGTGGGAGCCGTCGCCACTTCCCAGGTCTTCGCGAGTGAGGGTAATGTTCTCTCCAAAATGGGCAATTGAACCCAGAATCAGGCCTTCAGCCAGATCGGCAAAAGGACGCATCGACTTATAGGTCATTGTCATGCCGCCATTGCCCGTGGCCTCTGTTTTAAAGGTCGGGAGTTCAGCGTCGCTGTATAGTTTTTTAACTTCTACATGAACGTGATTTTCGATGGTGTCGAGAAAATCGTAGGTGCTCGTTATACCTTCGAAAAAAGCCGGGTAAAGCTCATTAAATCTGCCCAGCAGGTATTGGCCAAAAGCCGTTAGCAGGGTCGGAACCGGCGTGTTGGTTTTCTCGGCCAGTTTTATCACCATGGCAACCATTTCCGCGTGGTCATAGGTGGCGACACTGGTGTAGGCACCGCCGGAGGCCAAATTGGATTCTTCGATGATTGCTTCAGCGATGTCTGGAGAGAATGTCTCTTCTACCATTTCCAGAAATTCAGTAAATACGATGCCTTTCATGTTGGATCCCCTCTATTACGCCTATTATTAGGTTGTGGCTTAGAAGTATTTACTAAAGCCCAGTCATGCTTAATTCGTGTAAGTACCTAGTATATGTCGCAAAGGCATTCGATGCATGTTTGTCAATCGTAATTATGTTGAATAACAGTATGTGTTACGGTAATTTGCTGAAGGTGGCTAATTGAGGCTTTGGGAGTGCTTGAGGGATGACGGAAGTGGCGGAAAAAATAACAACGCGTAGCCGTGCAGCTTTACGGGAGCTAATTGATTTGCTGGAAGAGGTTGATGAGCGCTGGGCGGGGCCTGAGTGGAATCTGCACAGTGAGGCTGATGTGGCCGCTGCCCATCGTTCGCTCATGCACGTGCTTGAAGGTGGCTTGGCCGGGATGTTCGAATTCGATGTGGCCTACCCGCAGTTTCGCCGGATTGTGACCCCTTGGCGGAAATATACAGGCGACAACGGCGATGCCATTTACTTTGACGCCCCGGTGAGCGCTGACTTCGAATATCGCGTGCGAGGCAATATCAATGGTGCCGTCTATGTTTCTATAACCCTGGAGGAAGGCACTGACGATGGCAGTATGGCCAGTAAAACGGCCGGCGTAATAAACGATACCTTATTTGACGTGGACGATAAGGGCTGGTTTGAGATTCGCCTGGGTGGTGAGCCTGCGCCGAGAAACTGGCTGGCGCTGACGCCTGACACTTCGCGCATTACGACTCGCCACTACTTTGAAGAGAAAGTGTGTGCGGCAGCGAATCCTGAGCGCGAGCCAACTTTGCTGATTGAGGCCATTAATCCGCACCGGGAGCCTGAGATTCCCAATGATAAGTCAGTGGCGGAAGGAATTCGCCGTGTCGCAGGTTTTGTGCGCAGCCGAACGCTGGGCATGCCGCCAATGGCTAACGCGAAGCAACCGCCTTTTGTGTCCATTATTCCCAATGGTTTTCCGCCGCCCGTCGTGCCGGGAGATTTCGGTTTGTCTGCCTTTGACGCGCACTATTCGATGGCGCCCTATTATTTGGAGCCAGATCAGGCCCTGGTTATCACTGGTCGCTGGCCTGAGTGTCGCTTTGGCAGTCTTAATTTATGGACCAGGCACCAGCAAACCTATGACTACTGTAATCGCCGTGCATCATTGAATCGCGCGCAAACTGTGTTGGAGGAGGACGGCAGTTTTCGCATGGTTATTGCGCATAAAAATCCGGGTGTGAAAAACTGGATTGACACCGAGGGGCGGGTGCTAGGCTTGATGTTTTGGCGCTACTTTCTCGTTGAGGGAGGGGTTGAAACACCTCAGGCAGAGGTGGTGGACTTCGACTCTTTGGAAAGCGGATACATGCTTTAGGTAGTCGGCAGCGCTGCCTTGCCGGCGACACCGATTTTGCAGTGGTCTGAGCGCGCAGGCGTGATTGTTCCGGAGCCTGTGGAAACTACCTATTCACGTGTACAGGTACACGTGATATTACAGGTGTAGAGCGCGGATTTTGAAGGCGTTCTAAACTTCATAGATGAATCAGGTGGTATCGCTATGAAAGAAAGAACTAAAGAGAGACGAAATGATCTTCGATTGGTATCAAAAAGCCTGGAAGAGGATTTGAATCCGGCTCAGATATCGGCGCTACATCAAATTGAAAATTTTGGATGGTCCTTAAAATACGTGCGCAGGCCGCTGTTTATGGAGCCTGTTCCGATTGTATTTCACAACTCGGTGCATGCGTACGCCGTTCTGGAAGTCGATGGCACGCTAAATCGCAACGCAGAAGTTGCTTTGCGCGCTTAAGTATCAATTACCAGGTGTGACAGTTCTATTATTGATCATATTTTTGTTTAGGGTACTTAGTCCGTAGATCTGCGGATGGATTCACCGGCTTACTTTTGCATTAGCAATTTTTAGTGCTTAGCGTTGGCCTGCGTTTGACTTTTTTAAGGTGCTCGAACTGAGAAGTCTCGCGCGTTACTTTTGTCCGGTGCTGTAGCGGCTGTACCTTCGGCGTGAGCGGCATGCTCGCTTAAGTGTAAAACCTATTAATCCCCTCTGTTGCAAAATGCTTCAAAAATCGCGAGGCAATGTACGCGTGGCGGCTGCATTGCTGCGCGATTTCATAGGAAAACACACGTTTTCACCTGCAATCTCGCTAGATTAATGCTTCCCGGCGTCTTGGCACGGCGCTTGCTCCCTGTCTCTATGGAGGCGCCATGTTGCGCATAACTAACGGGGAAGATATGTCTCAACTTAAACAGTGTAAAACCGTTCTCTTGATAGAGGATTCGATCATTGAGCGCCAGCGGATGACAATTCTGCTGTCGAAATTGGGGATGGAGGTCACAGAGGTCGGCGACGGAGTGGCGGCTTTAATGGAATTGGCGGCGGGGGATTTTGACCTGGTGTTAGCGGACTGGCAATTGCCCGAGCTTAGCGGTCTGGAGGTTTGCCGACAGGTGAATAAAATGCCCCTGTCTGTCCGGCCCTACGTCATTATGGTGACAGGAAGGAAGCAGCGAGCGGATCTGATAGCTGCAATGGACGCAGGTGCCGATGACTACATGAGTAAGCCGGTGTGGCGTGAAGAGCTGCGTGTCAGGGTGCAGTCGGCGGAGAGGAGTCTGGCCCGGCAGTCTGTGGGCGTGACACTAGCCTGATCCCGGTGTGATGTGGCGTGGTGGCCGAGGTATTGCGTATTCATTTGCATAATGCAAATCACGCGGGTGCACGGCCCTCCATACTGCGCGCTCGAGGAAGATAAAAATATATAAGTTATTGAATTATTCCCAGTATTTTATTCTGTATCGTTTTTGGCCTGCTATTTGCTTTATGTAAGAGCATTAACACAAACTCTTACGGATTATGGAGCGGTCATGAAAAATTACAACGAGAATCAGCGAGTACTATTGGTAGAAGACAACACAGTGGAAAGAATGCGCATGTGTGGGCTGCTTACCAGAATGGGTTACGACATTGTTGTGGCAAAAGATGCTCCCGAGGCCTGGGCTGCGCTGCGCGAAGACGATTTTGACATCATCCTGTCGGATTGGGAGTTGCCTACCGCCAGCGGTGTCGAGTTGTGTGAAACGGTAAATCGCTGGGCTTTGTTCGATCGTCCCTACTTCATCATGATGTCAGGTCGCTCCGGTGAGTCAGACCATGCGACCGCGAAGCAGGCGGGCGTAGATGATTACCTGGATAAGCCGGTGAGCAAAGCGATGCTTGCAGAGCGCTTGCAGCAAGGTGAGCAAAGCGCCCACCTTCGTCGCGTAAGCAACGGGGTTTCGTGCTAGTTGAGGCTGGACTCTTTTTTAAACAACGTAGCGCTTCAGCAAAATGTCGCGTTTGTGACTATCGAGTAACATCTCTTTGCTCAGGTAGTTGTCGAGGGAGCCGTAGTGTTCATCGATAGCGCCTATCGCGGCCGCAAGATATTCTTCGCGGGTATCCATCAGCGCTTTGAAAATGGATAAATCTGCCGGGCTGTCACTGTCCGAGTACTTGCTGGCAAGATATTCAATTTCGCCTGCAGGTGGGTAGTACTGGGCCGTTAGCAGGTAGTCTTCCATAATCGTTTCTTCCGAGACACCCAGGGCGGCCAGAATCAGTGCGGCGGCGAAACCGGTGCGGTCTTTACCGGCAGAGCAATGAAACAAGAATCCACCCTCGTCCGTGTCCAGTAAGAGTTCAAACATGCGCCGATAGGTATTGGTTTGTTTAAGCGCCAGTTCGCGATTGATCATCACCATCCATTCAAACATTGCTTCGCCATTGATTTGGCTGAAGTCCGCGTCCTTCATTGAGCCGCTGTGGTCGCCCGGCGCAATGGCCAAATTGTGAATGGCAATATTGCTGTGATCCCCAAGGTTGGTTACGTCGCGTTGGTATTCATCGGGGCGGCGAAAATCACAGATAACCCGCAGTTGGAATTGGGCCAAGGTGTTTTTGTCTTGCTCGGTCAGTGAGGACAAGCGGCCGGCGCGGAAGATTTTCCCCCAATGTGTTTCTCCGCCCTCGCGGGTTCGGTAGCCGCCCAGGTCGCGGATATTGGGCGCGCCTTCGAGATCAAGGCGTCGTTGAAAGTCTGACTTCTGTTCTAATGTCATGAATTCGCGCTGTCGTTACTGGAATGATGAGGGGCTTATTTTAGCGCTTGTGGATAAAAAAAGGGCGGCTCAATGGCCGCCCTGTACAAATTGTCACAATCGGATCAGAAGTCGTAACGGGCTGTGACCCCTGCGGTGCGAGGTTGATTCACCTGGTAGCCCACCCGTGCGCGGCCGCCACGTTCGCGGTCTAGCGACTGCTGTGCCAGTTCGTCGGTGACGTTGTTAACAAACAGGGCGATGTCCCAGTTTGCTGTGCGGCCACCGAGCCGCAGATTGGCGGTTTGGTAGTTGCTCAGCTCAGGGTCGAAGCTGAAGCTTGATTGGGTGCCGCCGCCAACGTTCTGAAATAGGGACACTGTACCTGCGCCCGGGGTTTGGTCACTTATCTGCGTGTAGCGAGCGCCAACGCTATGCAGCGAGGCAGACAGATAGCTTTCCCAGCCTTCAACGACGTTAAAGAAGTAGGTGCCGGCAAGGGCTATAGTGTAATCCGCGGCGGTTGGCAGTTCATTGCCGTCTTGGACGCCGCCCAAAATGGCGCCTGAGCTGGAGCGTAGGTCACTGTCGAGTTCTGCATCGGTATAGCTCCCCGCGAGACTGAACTCCAGGTTTGCTGTAGGGCGAACACTGAATTCAATTTCCAGGCCTTGGCTGTGTGCGTCGTCAACGTTGAAGATAACGCGTGAGGAGCAAGATCCTGCGTCCTGAGTGACTTGAAGGTCTTTAATATCACTATAGAAAGCCGAGATGTTAAAGGTGCCGCGGCCGCCGAGTACGGTCATCTTGCTGCCAACTTCATAGTTGATGACGGATTCGTCTTCGAAGGTGGGGTTGCCGCCGTAAGTTGCCAGATCTGCGGCACTACACAGGGGCGCGTTCAGGGGGTCGTTGATGCCACCAAGCCGGAAACCCTTGGCAACTTGGGCGTTGAGCATAACGTCATCGCTCAGGTTATAGCGGGCAAGAAAGCGGGGCGATACACCGTCGCTATCGGTTTTGCCTTTTTGATCAATTGTTCTGACCGCGAAGGAGCCGTCGAAAGTCAGTACTCGCTCTTCTTCAAAGTCGAACCAGCGTGCGCCGAGGGTCAGGTTTAACTTCTCGCTGACATCGTAAGAGACTTCACCAAAAACAGCCAGTTGTGTCAGCTCGTAGGGGATGTCGGAAAAGTAGAGTACATCTTTCCCTGCGCGGGGGCCTGCTGTCGGGGCAAATGCAGTTCCGCCTGCCGCCTCATAACCGGCCACGTGCAGCGATTGCCCATAGTGGCGATCCACCTCGGTATAAAAGACGCCGGTCACCCATTGCAGGGCACCGTCGGAGTTTGAGGATAAGCGTATTTCCTGGGAGGCAACTTCAACTTCGGTGCGATCATCCAGCGGCGCATCAAGTGTGAAAACAGCTTGGCTTTCGTTTGCTGATCCGCCGGTGATACTGGCGGTTAACGCTGTAGCGTCGCGCAGAACGCGCACATCGCGGTCTGTCCAGGTGCTTACAGAGGTGATAGTGAAGTTAGCGGCATCGTAGGACGCCGTTAGGTCCGCGAGCAAAAATTCGTCTTCAAAACTTTCTTCGAGTTGCCGGTATTGTTCGAGCGAATCCAACTTCACGGGTGTGCGTGTTGTGGTGAACGGGTTGGCTAGAATGTTGTAATGGTCTTCGCGGTTGAAGCCGTCCATATCAATATCTTGCCAAACCAATTTCGGTGTCAGGCGCAAGCGCTCGGTTGGCTCAAAAGTGAAAGCCAGGCGAACACCTTGGCGGAGACCGCTGTTAACGTCTTTGTCGGTGCCGCCGGTGGGCTGGCGAGTGGTGGTGTTCATTTCCACAGCATCGATAAAACCGCCGTAGTGCTGCACGTAGGCCACAGCGCGCACGGCGCTGGTATCACTCAGTGGCATATTGCCGTGAGCCTTAAGGCTGCCACCTATGCTGCCGTTTTCGATATGTTCAACCGTGGCGCTAACAGATCCGCTGCTTTCAAGGGGGTTCGGTTGATTGGTGATATAGCGAATGGTGCCGGCCAATGAACCTGAACCGAACAATGTGCCTTGAGGGCCGCGCAAGACTTCGACGCGATTTGTGTCGTAAAAATCGAGGTCGGGAGTGAAAAGCGACAGCGAGATAACAGATTCGTCGAGATAGACGCCCACCTGTTCTTTCACACCCGGTTGGTCGCGGACGATTTGACCAGCAGATATACCGCGGATGGCCACTTGGCTTTGGCCGGGGCCTAGGTTTTGAACAGCGAGGCCAGCCACGCCGTCAGCCATCGTTTCCAGATTGGTTGCGCCGGAGCGTTGAAGTTGCGCTTCGGTTCTTGCGGCGATAGAAAAGGGAACATCTTGTAGCGTTTCGGATCGTTTTCGTGCGGTGACTATCACTTCTTCCATGACCAGCTCACTTTCTTGTGCGATGCTTGGGCCCGCATGCAAGCCTGAGGTGAGCGCGGCGATTGCTGCCGCCAACGACGCATATCTTTTCATGTAGTTCTCCCCGTGTTTTTGTTATAACGCGGCGCACGATTTAAGTGCATTGCGCGCACGCTCAGGAATCTATCGGATAAGCTAGTAGAGCACAATCAATATTTATTCGTAATATATCAAGGTGTTAGTTGGCGGCTTGGGCTACGATAAAAACGCGATGATTGTGTGCTGTGCACGCGAACTTGGGAAAAGGAAGACACTGTGGAGATAAAAACAGCGGCAATCCGAGGCGGGCTGGCGCAGTGGCAAGTTTTCGGCAATCAGGAGCGGGCCCGCTTTGTTTTTCTTCCGGCGAACGGATTTCCGGTGGGGAGCTACCGTTTTTTGCTGGACGTGCTGGCGCAGCAGCACGGGCTGCTTGCCTTTGAGAGTCGTGGTGCCTGGCCTGACAAGTCCCCGCCGAAGGTCGGCTTCAACTGGGCTGCCCACGCCGATGATTTGATAGCCTTTTTGGACTACCAGCGCACCCAGGGCGATTTTCGTCCGGTCACGGCGGTGGGGCATTCCATTGGCGCGACAGTTTCGGCGATGGCTGCGCGCAAGCGCCCGGATCTGTTTGAACGGCTGGTTCTAATCGATCCGGCGACCCTTCCCGGCCGCTGGATACCAATGATGATGCGATTGATGCCGTCGCTTGCGGAGCGTATGGATTTGGTAACGCGAACCCGAGGCCGCCGGGTGCACTGGAAGAGTCGGGAAGAATTTGCGAGCTATCACCGCAGCAAGTCGGCGTACAAGCGCTTTACCGAGCAAGCACTGGCAGACTACGCCCACGCTGCTTTGCGGGCGGCGGAGCAAAATCTAGAATTGGTCTACAGTCGTGATTGGGAAGCCTGGAATTTCCAGCATACGGCGACGCTGTGGCCGCAAGTGCGAAAATTGACCTTGCCGACGTTGGTGCTCAGGGGTGAGCATTCCTATTTGCATCCAGAGGCTGAGTTTCAGCGCCATTGTCGGCGTTTACCGGCTAATGTGGAGGCGCGTACCGTGCCAGACGCTGGCCATATGTTGCCGCAAGAGGCGCCGGATGCGGTATTGGCCGCCATCGCAGATTGGCTGCCTTAAACTGTATCGGTGCCACAGAAGCCGGCATGCTTGATGCACCCTTGGTCGCCTCTGGCGTAAACTGTTGCCTTTTAAAGCTATAAGTCCTAAGTATGCCTGCTTCGCCTCCCTTAGCCAGCGCCATGACGCCCGACCCGAACTGGACGGTAAACAGCACCAGTATTAACGGTGTTGTGCAGGCTGCGCGCGTGCTGGGTGCACCGGTGACTGAATTACTGGCTCAGGTCGGCGTTGACGCTGGGTTATTGCTGGAGCCGGAAGCACGCCATCCGGTTTCAGCGCTCTATGATTTTTATCAGCTCGCCGCCGCAGCGACGACGGAAGATATTGGTATCTATGCCGGACGCATTGACTACATAAGCCGCCTTAATCTGCAGCTCTATACCTGCGGGGTATGCGATACCTTCCGCGATTACCTCAACCTGATGCCGAGTGTCCTGCAGTTTGCAGGTGATATCGGTGAGGTGCTTATTCGCCGGGACGGAGAGTTGATCCGTCTGGATTGGGTGCCGCTATGGCCTGCTAGCGCCCGCTGGCGATTTCAATCCGATGAGTTGCTGACAACCTCGGTCATGATTGTGAATTCGCTGTGCGTGCAGCCTATCCCCGTGTTGCGCGCTCACTTCAGCTACCCCGAGCCTGCGGATACCGGGCTACTGGAACAGGTGTTCGGAAAAGAGCTGTATTTTGATCAGCCGGTGAGTTGCCTCTATTTTGATCGAAAGAGTCTGAATTACCCCCTGATCCAGTTGGATGCAGATTGGAGTCAGGCGATCAGCCACACGACCCGGCATTGGTTTGCCGACGATGAGCCCGACACGGTATTGCGAGAATTGCGTGCTACCTTGATACGGCTACTCCCTGCTGGCGGTGTCACCATCGACAAGACCGCTAAAGTCCAGAATATTTCCCGCCGCACCCTCCAGCGCCGATTGTCTGAGCGCGGTACCCAGTTTGGTCAGGTATTGCAGGACCTTAGGCATGAGCTGGCCCTGCAATACCTGAATGATGAACGACTCAGCATCACGGATATTGCCTTCTTGCTGGGTTACGCCGACCACGGCTCCTTCTCCACGGCCTTTAAGGTCAAGAGTGGCGTGTCGCCACGAGATTTCCGCAAGCGCTAGCTGGCGCAATATCCCTCTTTCTCTGGCACCAAATCCCAAGCGCAGGCCCGTGCAGACACTAGACTAATGTATTACTGTGGATTACCCGCTGTGCCGAAGGCTGGCACAAGCGAAGCGTTATCGGCAGATTAACTGCCACCTTATGGAGAAGCCGATGTCCCTTGATTTTGACAGTGCTCGCCTGCACAACCCGCAGTTGACCTCCGAGCATGAGGAGTGGCGAGCACAGCTGCGAAAATTCCTTGAGGCTGAGGTGATACCCTTTCTTGATGATTGGGAGGAGGCCGGTAAGTTGCCGGATGAGTTGTGGCCAAAAGCGGCGGAGATCGGCTTGCTGCAAATGGGCTATCCCGAGGAATACGGCGGTTTGTCCGAAGGTATCGACTACTGGTATAGCGCAATCAGTAATGAAGAGATTACCCGCGCCGGTTCTGCGGGCGGGCTGGTCAGCAACCTGCTAATTCACGGCATTGGTTTGCCGCCGGTTGTTAATTTTGCGCAAGAGACCATCAAGAAACAGGTTATTCCCGCCGTGCTTGCCGGTGAAAAACGCATCTCATTAGGTATAACGGAGCCTTCCGGCGGCTCCGATGTGGCTAACATCACCACTACGGCCAAGCGAGACGGCGATCATTATATTGTAAATGGTAGCAAGACCTTTATATCCGGTGTGATGGGCGCACATTGGGTTAGCACGGCTGTGCGTACGGGCGGTGAAGGCGCGCGCGGAGTTTCAATGTTACTCATTCCCACGGACCTGCCGGGTGTTGCGCGTACGGCACTGGACCGTAAACAGGGCTGGTGGTGTGCGGACACCGGAACGATCTATTTTGACAATGTGCGGGTGCCTGCAGACCATTTGATTGGTGAGGAAGGGCAGGGATTTCTGGTCATTATGAGTAACTTTAATCCTGAGCGGATTAGCCTGGCGGTGACAATGGAAGCGGCGTCGCGCGCCTGTCTCGAAGATGCCGTGAATTGGGCCCGACAACGGCAAACTTTTGGTAAGCGGCTGGCCGACCATCAGGTCATCCGCCATAAAATCGCTGCGATGAAACAGAAGATCAACGCCACCCAAAGCTATCTTCAATATATTGTTCTGGCGTATAAAGAAGGTCGATGCCACCCGGGTGATCTCGCCATGTTGAAAGTTCAGGCCAGTGAAACCATGGAGTTCTGCGCTCGCGAGGCGAGCCAGATTCTGGGAGGCGCGTCGTATATGCGTGGTAATCGAGTGGAACGTTTTTACCGCGAAGTGCGGGTGAATGCGATTGGTGGTGGTAGCGAAGAAATTATGCGCGACCTTGCCGCGCGACAATACCAGTTATAGGGAGGCGAAAATGCGTGCCAACAAATCAAAACCGAAACTCTGGCACTGTTATAGCGCCCGTTCCCTGCGTCCGCTTTGGGCGCTAGAGGAAATGGGGGCCAGCTATGACTTGGTTGAGTTGCCTTTTCCGCCGCGTATTTTTCAGCGTGAATACCTGGAAATTAACGCCCTGGGTACAGTGCCTTTTTTCACCGACGGCGATGTGGAGATGACGGAATCGAGCGGTATCTGTCTGTATCTGGTCGAGCGCTATAGCCGATATGACTTGGGCTTGCCAAGCAATCACGCGGAGTACGGTGATTACTTGAACTGGTTGTTCCACAGCGATGCCACGCTGACCTTTCCACAGACAATCGTTCTGCGTTATTCGCAGTTGGAGCCACCCGATCGGCGCTCGGTGCAGGCAGTGGAAGATTACCGAAAATGGTTCGTTGCCCGTTTGAAGCGGCTCAACACCCACCTGCAGGGGCGGGAATTTCTGTGCGATGGGCGCTTTACGATCGCCGACATTGCAGTTGGCTACGCGCTGTATTTGGCGGAAGGCTTGGGGCTGGACCAGTTCTTTGAGCCGGTGGTGGCAAACTACTGGCAGCGCCTGAAGGCGCGACCCGCGTTTCAAAAGGTAGAACCCATTGGGGCCGAGAAAAGTGTTTTCAGGCCGGTTAAGTATCCTTTTGAGAATGTGCCTTAGCAGGCCGATGAAGAAAATTTCGCCTGCAGGGCAGGCTCCTACAGCGTGGGCGCTTTCGTAGGAGCCTGCCCTGCAGGCGATCAAGCTCTAAGGGACACAACATCACGTAAGAGCCTTCCGTGCAGGCGAAACACCGAATACCTTAATAATAAAGGAAGCAACCATGCGATTTACCGACGAACACAATGCTATTCGTGAAACCACCGCCCAGTTTATCGAGAAAGAAATTAACCCATACACGGAGGACTGGGAAAAAGCGGGCATTTTTCCGGCACGCGAGGTATTTAAGAAAATGGGTGACCTTGGTCTTCTGGGTATCGCCAAGCCGGTAGAGTTTGGCGGCATGGGCCTGGACTACAGTTATCAGATCGCTTTTTCCGAGCAGTTGGGGCTCATCAATAGTGGCGGTGTTTCCATGGGTATCGGGGTGCAAACCGATATGGCAACGCCAGCACTGGCCAAGTTCGGCAGTGATGAATTGCGTAAAGAGTTTTTAGTACCGGCAATTTCCGGTGATGCGGTTTTTTCTATCGCTGTTAGTGAGCCGCACGCCGGTTCCGACGTGGCTGCTATTAAAACCACGGCAAAAAAAGATGGCGATGATTACATCATTAACGGTTCTAAAATGTGGATTACCAATTCCACTCAGGCCGATTTCCTTTGCCTGCTTGCCAATACCAGCGAAGGTAAACCTCATGCCAATAAATCCTTAATCATCGTGCCGACGAATACGCCGGGTGTTTCGTTTTCAGAGCGCCTCGACAAATTGGGCATGCGCTCATCAGATACCGCCCAGGTATTCTTTGATGATGTGCGTGTGCCACAGCGCAACCGAATTGGTGAAGAAGGACAGGGCTTTATCTACCAGATGCTGCAATTTCAGGAAGAGCGTTTGTTTGCCGCGGCTGGCGGTGTAAAAGGCATGGAGAAATGCATTCAGAAAACTATCGAGTATACGCGCGAGCGAAAAATATTTGGGCAGTCGGTACTCGACAATCAAGTCGTGCATTTCCGCATGGCAGAACTGCAAACAGAAGTGGAGGCTTTGCGCGCACTCATCTACGACGCGGTTGAGGGCTACGTCGATGGTACCGATGTGACTATTAAAGCTTCGATGGCCAAGCTTAAAGTGGGTCGCTTGCAGCGCGAGGTTACGGATGCGTGTTTGCAGTACTGGGGCGGTATGGGTTTTATGTGGGACAACCCCATTGCGCGTGCTTACAGAGACACTCGACTCACCTCCATCGGTGGCGGCGCAGACGAAGTAATGCTGAGCATAATCTGCAAAATGATGGGTACTTTACCGTCCAAAAAGAAATAGGGCGTTTCTGAAAAGAGCCAATGTTGAGTGTTAGTAGCAAGTTAATTGATGGGAACAAGTCATGGCGGTAATAGAAACACAAATAGACGCGCATTCGGCTAGCTTTAAACGCAACGCCGAAGTAATGGGTGCTGCCGTTCAGGAATTCAGGGAAATAGAGCAGCGCGTGATTGCGACTGCGGCGGCAAAGGAGTCGCGTTACCGCGAACGTGGCTTTATGCCGCCGCGTGAACGTCTGAGTGCGTTGCTCGATGCAGGTTCTCCCTTTTTGGAGATGGCCACGCTTTGCGGCTATATGCAGGAAGAAGATACTGATGGCTCTGGTGCTGGTGGTAGCTGCATTACTGGAATTGGCTACATCGCCGGTGTGCGCTGCATGGTGCTGGTGGATGACTACCTAACCAAAGGCGGCACCATTACCCCCTTGGGTAGCACCAAGCGTCAGCGCATGCTTGGCATCGCGAAGGAAAACAAACTTCCGGTCCTGACACTCGCACAAAGTGGTGGCGGCAACTTGAAATTGCTGGGTGATTTTTTCGGCCCTTCAGGTTCGGGCTTTGCGATTCAGGCCCGATTGTCTGCTGCCGGTATTCCGCAAATTACCGTCGTGCACGGCAGTGCCACAGCAGGTGGCGCCTATCAGCCCGGCTTATCTGACTACGTCATCATGGTGCGTAAGCAATCCACAGTGTATCTGGCAGGCCCTGCATTACTAAAAGCGGCTACGGGTGAAGTGGCTACTGATGAGGAAATAGGCGGCGCTGAAATGCACGCGGAGCTGGCAGGAACAGCCGATTATCTCGCTGAGAACGATGC
Source organism: Litorivivens sp. (assembly GCA_041625575.1). Taxonomy (GTDB): domain Bacteria; phylum Pseudomonadota; class Gammaproteobacteria; order Pseudomonadales; family Spongiibacteraceae; genus Litorivivens. The sequence continues at coordinate 63,420 of JBFJTG010000003.1, read as the reverse complement.
GGACGGCATTCGCATCGCCCGTGAAATTGCGGGTAAGTTGGATTGGAGTCGCCACGCGCCCGATGTAGAAATCGCGAACTATAATGAGCCGCTGTATTCGAGTGAAGAGCTGCTGGGTGTTGTTCCGGAAGATCCTAAAACGCCCTACGACGTACGCGAAATCATTGCGCGTATCGCCGATGGTTCGGATTTCCTTGAGTTTAAATCTGATTTTGATATTGGCACGGTCTGTGGTCATGTGCGTATTGAAGGCTTGGCCTGCGGTGTAATTGGCAATAACGGTCCGATCACTGCCAAGGGTGCCGCCAAAGCTGGCCAGTTTATTCAGTTGTGCGAGCAGTCGCGGGTTCCTTTGCTGTTCTTGCATAACACCACGGGATTCATTGTGGGCACCGAAGCCGAGCAAGCCGGTATTATCAAGCACGGTTCAAAACTTATTCAGGCGGTGACCAACGCCAAAGTGCCGCGTATCAGTATCGTGGTGGGGGGATCCTACGGTGCGGGTAACTATGCAATGTGTGGTCGCGGCATGGAGCCGCGCTTTATGTTTGCCTGGCCGCGCACGGTCGTGTCGGTGATGGGGCCCGCGCAAGCCGGTAGTGTGCTGCGTCAAGTAGCGACCGCAAAAATGGAGCGAGCAGGGCAAGTGAACGAAGAGCTTCTCGATGCGCTGGAAAAAGACACGGTAGATACCATGGCTGCGAAATCCCACGCCTTGGCTAACACGGCGCGCATGTGGGACGACGGCATGATAGACCCGCGTGATACGCGCTCGGTGGTGGCTTTCGTTCTGGGTGTGTGTAAAGAGGGTGATGAGCGAAGCCTTAACCCCACTAGCTTTGGTGTTGCTCGACTTTAATTTCTGTCCCCTGGGGCAGAGCAAGACGGGAAAGAATAAAAATGACGCTACCTGAATGTCAGGAATTGCTACTCAAGCTTGAAGACGGCGTGCTGTATATCACGCTCAATCGTCCGCAGAAACGCAATGCGATGAATAGCCGGCTTGTCGACGAAATGATGGGCATATTTACCGCTATTGAAGATGATCGCAGCGTTCGTGCTGTCGTTTTGCGTGGAGCAGACGGCAACTTTTGTGCGGGAGGTGATATCTCCGGCATGAACGATAAAAAGACCGACGAACAGGGCACACCGATTAGTCCGGAGCAGGCGGCGTGGAACTTCAATCGCAGTTTTGGCCATATGATTACCAAGGTGAATCATGCGCCGCAGGTGGTGATCTGTGTATTGGAAGGGGCGGTGCTGGGTGGCGGTTTTGGTCTTGCCTGTATCTCTGATATCGCTATTGCTGATGTGGGCGCGACCTTGGCCATGCCGGAAACAGGGCTAGGCATTATTCCTGCGCAAATTGCGCCCTTTGTTGTTATGCGTGTGGGATTAACTCAGGCGCGGAGGTTGGCACTCACCGGTGAGCGAATCAAAGGTGACACAGCTCAGGCAATGGGGTTGGTGCATTTTGTGACTGAGGGCGAGGATGCGATGAATGCTCAGCTCGCATCGGTGATTGCTGGCGTGAAGCGCTGTGCTCCTGACGCCAATGCAAAGACGAAAGAACTTATGCTTCAAGTAGGCAAGTGCGAGTTGGAAGACCTTTTAGACCGCGCGTCGGATATGTTTTCAGTCGCCCTGAGTGGACCTGAAGGACAGGAAGGCACGCGTGCGTTTATTGAAAAGCGTAAACCTGGCTGGGCAGCGAAATAATAAAAATTGGCGCAGACCTGCGTAATAAGAGATTAGAGATTAGTTATGGCAAACCTTCAAAAAATATTGGTCGCCAATCGCGGTGAAATTGCAGTGCGCGTGATTCGAACCGCACGTGAACTCGGCTACCGTACTGTGGCGGTGTTCAGTGAGGCGGACGCTGATGCTTTGCATGTCAGCGTGGCTGATCAGGCTGTTTGTATTGGGCCGGCGGCGGTGGGTGAGTCGTATTTGTGCGGCGATAAAATTCTCGACGCTGCGCAACGTTGTGGCGCTGACGCAATCCATCCGGGTTACGGTTTTTTATCAGAGAATGCAGATTTTGCCCGGCAGTGCGAAGCCGCGGGTATTGCCTTTATTGGCCCCGGTGCTGATGCCATTGAACTAATGGGCAGTAAACGCTTATCGAAAATAGCGATGCTAAAAGCGGGTGTGCCCTGTGTGCCCGGCTACGAAGGTGCTGATCAGGACGATGAGACGCTGATCGCGGCGGCTGACGGAATCGGTTTTCCCTTAATGGTAAAAGCTTCCGCTGGCGGTGGTGGTCGAGGTATGCGCTTGGTCCACGAGGCGGCCAGTTTGGTCGAGCAGATAAAAACCGCTCGCTCGGAGGCGCTGTCGGCGTTTGGTAGTGATGAACTCATTTTGGAGCGAGCCGTCCTTCAGCCCCGGCACATCGAAATTCAGGTCTTTGCCGATAGCCAGGGTAACTGTGTGTATCTCGGGGAGCGCGATTGTTCAATTCAGCGTCGTCACCAAAAAGTAGTTGAGGAGGCGCCATCGCCCTTTGTCGACGAAGACCTTCGGCAGCGTATGGGTGAGGCTGCGGTAGAGGCGGCCAAAGCCTGCCATTATCGCGGCGCAGGCACGGTCGAATTTTTAGTCGATAGCGAGCGTAATTTTTACTTCCTTGAAATGAATACGCGTTTGCAGGTTGAACATCCGGTTACGGAGTTGGTAACGGGGCAAGATCTGGTGGCTTGGCAATTGCGAGTGGCGGACGGTCAGCCCTTGCCGCTCGCGCAATCAGACATTCAGATACATGGCCACGCGGTTGAAGTGCGTTTGTACGCCGAAGATCCACGCAATCAGTTTATGCCGCAAACCGGTACTGTCATGCAGTGGCGTTTGCCCGAGCGCGCGGGCATTCGTATTGACCACGGTATTAGAGAGGGGCAGGTTGTCAGTCCTCACTACGACCCAATGCTCGCGAAAATCATCGCTTGGGGAGAGGATCGAGGCGAGGCACTACGGCGCCTGGCAAGCGCAGTACAAGATACTTCCCTGTTGGGTTTAAACAACAATAAATTTTTCCTGCAGAACATTCTGCGACACCCTGTCTTTTCTGCCGGTGAGGCCACTACGGCCTTTATCGAAGAACATTTTTCCAGCGACGTCAGCATGGACCTAAAGCAGCCCTCGGCGCTAACACTGGCTCAGGCTGCCCTAGTGTATTTCCAGCGCGGGCTTGCGGAGCATGCTGCGGCAAATGAGTGGCGCCGCAGCGCACCTAAGAGCTATGTCTACTCCTTGCGTTGTGAGGGAGAGCGTTATCGATTGGCACTTAGCGATGATAGTGGTTCCATTAAGGTCACTTTGGCTGGTGATGCGATCTGCCTTCGTGTTGTTGAATATCAGCAAACACGGTGCGTGGTAGAGCGCGACGGCATACGAGAGACTGTTCGCTTCGCCTTTAACGGGGATGAGTTATTTATCGATGACGGCAGCGGTCATTTTCAGTTCAGTAATGAAACGCACCTGCCGGCGGCTGGTGCAGCGGGTGTTGGCAGCGGGCAAATAAAAGCGTCAATGGATGGCGCCATTATTGCCGTTAACGTGGCGCCGGGCGACACCGTTTCAGTCGGGCAAACTCTGGTGGTGCTGGAAGCCATGAAGATGGAACACCCCTTGAAAGCGACCGTCGCGGGTGTCGTCGAGTCGGTGAGTTGTGAGGTGGGGCAGCAAGTTAAAACCAGACAGTTACTGGTAGTCGTTGGCGATGGGGAAGGCGCATGAGTGCTAAACAGGTACGCATAGGCTGCGCGTCGGCCTTCTATGGTGATAGTCAATTGTCGGCCAGGCAGCTAGTCGAAAAGGGAAATATTGATTATCTCGTTTTCGATTATCTGGCTGAAGTCACCATGGGAATTTTGGCCAAGGCCAAGTCGCGCGATGAACGTCTGGGCTTTGCGGTGGATTTCGTGACGGTAGCGATGGCCGACGTTATTGAAGATTGCGCTAAGCAGGGTATCAAGGTTGTTGCGAACGCCGGTGGCGTGAATGTTCCGGCCTGTATAGCAGGCTTGCGCAAACTCTGTGAAGCAAAAGGCTTGTCCTTAAAGGTTGCCGGCGTTTATGGCGACGATCTCTCGGCACGACGCGACGAAATTGCGCCCGATTTGGTAGAGCTGGAAAGCGGTGCTGCCTTACCCGAAAAGCTGGCGAGTATGAATGCCTATCTCGGCGCTCAACCTATTGCCGAGGCTTTGGCGGCAGGGGCCGATATCGTCGTCACAGGTCGGGTTGTTGATAGCGCTGTTGTCATTGGTCCTTTGATGCATGAGTTTGGCTGGGCGGCAAATGATTATGACGCCCTAGCTCAGGCAGCCCTGGCGGGACATGTACTGGAATGCGGTGCGCAATGCACCGGCGGGAACTTTACCGACTGGCATTTGGTGCCGGACTTTTCCAATATGAGTTATCCCGTGGCCGCGGTTAACAGCGATGCGAGTTTCACGATTGAAATTCCACCGGGTACTGGTGGTCTGGTGACGCCGGGCACGGTCGGGGAGCAAATATTGTATGAAATAGGTGACCCTGCAAATTATTTGTTGCCGGACGTTGCCTGTGACTTTAGTCATGTTGAGTTGGAGCAGATCGACGATAACCGGGTGAAGGTGTCTGGTGCGCGCGGCCGCGCGCCGGGCCCAAGCTACAAAGTCTGTGCGACCTGGGTTGATGGCTATCGCCTGATGGGCATGGCCTTTATTGGTGGCCTGCGCGCGGCCGATAAGGCAAGAACCAGTCTTCATGCATGGGTGGAACGCACACGCAGGGTGTTTGATGAAAAGGCTTTGGGTGATTATCGCGCCGTGTCCATTGAAGTGATTGGCGCCGAGGATACCTACGGCCCCCACGCGCGTACCGGGCATACACGTGAGGTGATGGCCAAATACGGACTGCACCATGACAATCGAGAGGCCTTGAGTTTCGCCGCCGCAGAATTTGCTTATTTGGCGACCTCGGCGACACCCGGGATGAGTGGTTTTGGCGCGGGCAGGGTGAAACCTTCCCCGCTGATTCGCGTTCATTCTGCGTTGTTGGATAAAAATAAAGTCCCGGTTAGCATTCAACTGAACGATGCGGTGATCAGCGAGAAGGTCTATCCCGGGGAAACTTCATCGCCCGGCAAAGGAAAACGCTACGAGCGTATGGCCACGGATATGAGTGATTGCGTCTCTGTGCCGCTGGAGCGACTGGCTTATGGTCGCAGTGGCGACAAGGGGAATTACGCCAATATTGGCGTGATGGCACGCAAAGCCGAGTACCTTCCGTATTTATACGAACAATTGAGCGCGGGTGCTGTAGCCGACTACTTCGCTCACACCGTTTGCGGCACGGTCACGCGCTACGACCTGCCAGGTTTTAGGGCTTTTAATTTCCTGATCAGCGAGGCCTTGGGCGGAGGCGGAAGTGCCTCCTTGCAGGTGGATTCTCAGGGCAAAGCCTTGGCGCAGATGTTGTTGTCGATGGAGATCAGGATTCCCCGCGCATTAGTCGAATAATCTCGCTGACTAAGACCTCGACAAGGCCGTGCTCAAGCCAGCAGCGCGGCGTGCGGGGCGCCCCTTGCATCTCAATTGTTCCCGCCGCGTGATACGAGTACTATCAACAGTCGCGAAATCGCTGCGGGGCTATGATGCGAGCCGGTCCTTGCAGTGCTTTAACAACAATACATACCGTATAGAGGAAAAATGTCAGAAAAGGAGTCGGAACCCGCGTTCGGTCGCTTTTTGAAATTTTGGCGCAGCGTGCACGAAGTCAGCCAGGAGGAACTGGCCTTTCGTCTGGACAGCTCGCCGCGCCATATCAGTCGTATCGAAAATGGCAGCAGTCGGCCCAGTGAAACGATTATTCTTGAAATAGGCCGGGTGCTGGAGCTGGGTAACCGCGACCTGAATCACTTATTGATTGCGGCGGGCTACGCGCCCCGAGAACAAAAGGTCGATTTTCACGCCCCCGATCTGAAGTGGCTGCGCAAGGCCATGACCCTCAATCTGCGTGCACTCGATCCCTATCCGGCCTCTCTGGTTGATAGTTCTTCGAACCTGTTGATGGTCAACCGCGGCTGGGTCAGTTTTTATTCAAAGATTGTTTCGCCCCATGAACTGGAGAATGCGAATAATTTCTACGACTTCATTTTTAGCCGTCAGGGTGCAGGCACGGTTGTCAGCAATTGGGAAGATACTCTATCTGCGATACTGATGTCCTTTCAGCAGACTGCCTTGTTCACCAATGATGAGCAGGATCTTGCCACTTTAGACAGGCTTAGCGCCCATCCCTCCGTCCCCCCGGACTGGCGCAAACGTGCCGCCAAGTTTGAACCCATGGCTAGCTTTCGCGTGCAATTGAACCTTAATGGGGCCTTGAGACGATTTTTTAGTGTGAATACCACGGTGGGAGCGCTTGGCCCCGCCGCTTTTCTGTCTGAACCGCGCTTAACCCTGAATACCTTGTACCCTGAAGATGAAAATCTGGATCTCGCGTCCATGATTGATCCCGAGTTGAAGCATCCGTTGCTGTTTTATTGATCGACTTGGTCTTGGTGTCGGTCTGGCGGTAAGCTGCAAGGCACTGATAGTACTGCTTTGCGGGCCGGACATTTGATGTCATGGTCAGTGTCTACCGCCACTGGGCACAATGACCTCATATTGATGATTTGATGTGAGGTTTAACTATGGCAGCCCCGATTCTTTGTGAGCGCGATATCCAGTTCATGCTTTATGAACTGTTTGACGCCGAGTCCATGACGCAGCGCCCTCGCTACGCAGATCATTCCCGCGAAACCTTCAATGCATCCATTGATACTGCACGCACTATCGCCGAGAAATACTTTGTGCCGATTCGACAGAAGGTGGACTGTGAACAGCCGACCTTCGACGGTGAGCGGGTACACATGATTCCCGAAATAAAAACGGCAGTAGACGCAGCTATCGATGCCGGTTTTGTATCTGCCACCGCAGATTTTGAGCAGGGCGGTATGCAATTGCCGCTTATCGTTGCTTCTGCAGCCAATGCCTATTTGTCAGCAGCGGGTAGCACCACCATGGGTTATCTTGGTCTCACTGCAGCCAATGCTAATCTCATAGAAGCGCACGGCACCCCCGAACAAATTGAAAAGTGGGTGGTGCCCATGCGCAGCGGACGCTTTGCCGGCACAATGGCAATGACCGAGCCCGGAGCGGGTTCAGGTTTGGCGGATCTGACAAGCTCAGCAGTGAAAGCTGAAGACGGCAGCTATCGCGTTACCGGCAGTAAAATATTTATTTCCGGCGGCGACCATGAGCTAAATGAAAATATTGTTCATCTCGTATTGGCGCGGGTAAAAGGCGCACCCAAAGGCGTGAAAGGTATTTCTCTCTTTATTGTGCCAAAATTTTTGGTCAATGAAGACGGCTCTGTCGGGGAGCGCAATGACGTAGCACTGGCGGGCCTGTTTCACAAAATGGGGGGGCGCGGTCAAACCTCTACTGCGCTGAGTTTTGGTGAGAAAGGCGGCGCTGTTGGCTATCTGGTAGGCGAAGAAAATCGCGGCCTGAGCTATATGTTCCACATGATGAACGAAGCTCGTATCATGGTGGGTACCGGCGCTGCTTGTACCGCACTGACCGGTTATCAATACTCTCTGGACTATGCACGTGAACGTCCGCAGGGGCGCTTGGCTTCAAACAAAGATCCCTTGTCTGCCCCGGTTAATATTATTCAGCACGCAGACGTTCGCCGCATGTTGTTGGCACAAAAGGCTTACGCAGAAGGTGCTTTTGCCCTGTGTCTGCTCGGCACTCAGTTGGCGGATGATGCGCAGACCGCGGCGACCGAAGAGGAACGCAAGGCCGCGTTCACGCTCTTGGATTTCCTGACGCCGATGATTAAATCCTGGCCTTCCGAATATGGCCCGGAGGCCAATGATCTGGCCATTCAGGTGCTGGGTGGCCACGGTTATATCAATGAACACCCGGTAGAAATGTTCTACCGGGACAATCGCCTTAATCCTATTCATGAAGGCACTACAGGCATTCAGTCGCTCGATTTGCTGGCACGTAAGGTGCCGATGAATAATCTGGCGGGTTACAAAGCCTGTCTGGCCGAAATGCAGAAAACGGTTGAAGCCTCGCTGGGCGGTGAGCTTAAGCCCTATGGTGAAAAATTACAGGCTGCTTTGACAACCTTAAATACCACCACTGAAAGCCTGCTGGGCGCAATGATGGAAAAACCCATCGATTTGGCGCTGGCAAACTCCGTGAAATATCTCGATTTGTTTGGCCATGTGGTGATTGCCTGGTTGTGGCTCAAGCAAGCATTGGTTGCGGAGCAGGCATTGGCGCAAGGCCCCCATGAGGCAGACGCCGACTTCTATCGCGGCAAACTTCAGGCCATGCGTTACTTCTTCGGCTTTGAATTGCCACATATTCACGTCTGGTCAGAACTGCTGATTAACCTTGATAGTAGCTGTTACGATATGCAGGACAGCTGGTTCTAAAAATAATCAAATAATGTCTAGTTCATAAGGAGAGCATCATGGTTAAGGAAGTCGACAAGGCCTCGGTAAAAGACTATATCGGCTATCAGGCTGAACCAACTGAATGGTTACAAGTGACGCAGGAGCAAATCAATCAGTTTGCTGATTGCACCCTGGATCATCAATTTATTCATATCGATCCGGAGCGTGCAAAAGATACGCCCTTTGGTTCGACCATCGCTCACGGATTTTTGAGTCTGTCTTTGTTGTCGCACTTTTCCGAGCAATACAGTGTGATCATTAAAGGCTTCTACATGGGGATTAACTACGGCTTCGATAAGGTGCGATTCCTGGCGCCGGTCAATGTGAATAGCCGGATTCGCGCCCATGCCAAAGTGATAGATATTGAAGAAACCAAGCCTGGGCAATACCGGGTGAAAACCGAAGTAACTGTTGAGATTGAAGGCAAAGATAAACCTGCCTTGATTGCAGAATGGCTTAGCGTACAGATGGTTGCTTGATAAGCATTTTTAAATTGCAGGCAAGCTAAATAAATTTGTTAAAGGAGAAAGTAATGACGATTCGATTTGACGGAAAAGTAGCTATAGTGACCGGCGCCGGTAACGGTTTGGGTCGCAGCCACGCGCTGGCTTTGGCCGAACGCGGTGCCAAAGTCGTGGTAAACGACTTGGGTGGCGCCCGCGATGGCAGTGGTGCTTCATCTGCAGCGGCTCAGGAAGTTGTCGCGACAATAGAAGCAGCCGGCGGCGAAGCGATTGCTCACGGTGCTAACGTTGCCGTGATGAGCGAAGTCGAAGACATGGTTAAACAAACCATGGACAAGTGGGGTCGCATCGACATCCTGATTAACAACGCTGGCATACTGCGCGATAAGTCCTTCTCGAAAATGGATCTTGCCGATTTCAGTCTGGTCATGGACGTTCACCTTATGGGTTCGGTGAACTGCACCAAAGCCGTTTGGGAAATTATGAAAGGGCAGGAGTACGGCCGTATTGTGATGACAACTTCGTCCAGCGGTATGTATGGTAATTTTGGTCAGGCAAATTACGGTGCTGCCAAAATGGCCGTGCTGGGTTTCATGAATACTCTGGGCCTGGAAGGCGCGAAATACAATGTGCGTGTTAACGCCCTGTCGCCGACGGCAGCAACCCGTATGACCGAAGATCTGCTGCCTAAAGAGATTCTCGACATGCTGGTGCCTGAAGCTGTTACCGCCGGTGCCTTAACACTCTGTCACGATGATTCGCCAAGTCGCATGATTTTGTGTGCAGGTGGTGGTGGCTATGCCAGCTCGCGTATTTTTGAAACCGAAGGCGTGTATTTGCCGCAAGATCAGCAAACGCCAGAAGGTGTTATCGCGAACTGGAACGCGATTAACGACACAAGCAAACAGGCTCCACTGGAAGCCGGCAGTAAGCAAACAGAGAAGTTTCTTGGCAAAGCCATGGAATATTTGCAGAAGCAAGCCTGAGCCAATTCAAAACCTACCTTCAAGAAATAGGACAAAATTATGAAAGATGCAGTTATCGTATCAGCCGCTCGTACGCCAATCGGTAAGGCTTACCGAGGCGCTTTCAACAATATCGAATCGCCCTCATTGAGTTCATTTGCGATTAAAGCCGCTGTTGAGCGCTCAGGCGTTGACCCGAAAGAACTGGACGACTGTCTGATGGGCGCTGCTCTTCAGCAGGGCACACAGACTATGAATTTCGGTCGTATGGCCGCTATGGCCTCGGGTTTGCCTGTGACAGTTTCTGGCGCAACCATTGATCGCCAGTGTTCTTCAGGCTTGATGGCTATCGCAAGTGGCGCCAAACAGATTGTTATGGACGGCGCTCCGATGTTGGTTGCCGGTGGCTGTGAGTCTATTTCACTGGTTCAAAACGAGCATATGAATATGCACCGTTTGGTTGACCCGCTGGCCATCGCTCATGCTCCTCAGATCTATATGGGCATGCTCGACACCGCTGAAGTTGTGGCAAATCGCTACAGCGTTTCCCGCGATGCTCAAGACGAGTACGCTCTGCAGTCCCAGCAGCGCACCGCTGCCGCACAGGAAGCCGGCAAGTTTGACGACGAAATTGTGCCGGTTACTGCGACCAAGCTGGTAACTAATCGCGAAACCGGTGAGACAAGCGAAGAGCAAGTGACCTTGGCTAAAGACGAAGGCAATCGCCCGTCTACCACGCTTGAAAGCCTGCAAGGTTTGAACCCTGTCCGCGAGGGCGGCTGCATTACTGCCGGTAACGCCTCGCAATTGTCGGATGGTGCAGCAGCTGTCGTCATGATGGACGGTAAGTTGGCAGAGCAGCGCAATCTTGCACCCATGGGCATTTACCGTGGTATGGCAGTCGCTGGCTGTGAACCTGACGAGATGGGTATAGGCCCCGTTTTTGCAATTCCCAAGCTATTGAAAAATGCCGGCCTGAAAATGGATGACATTGGCCTGTGGGAACTGAACGAAGCCTTTGCTGTGCAGGTTGTTTACTGCCGTGACCGTTTGGGTATCCCCAATGAAAATCTAAACGTCAATGGCGGCGCGATTTCTATCGGTCACCCATACGGAATGAGCGGTGCACGTATGGTTATGCATGCCCTGATCGAAGGCAAGCGTCGCGGCGTTAAGTATGTGGTTGTGACCATGTGTGTTGGCGGCGGCATGGGTGCTGCTGGTCTTTTCGAGGTTATCTGATTCCAGACCTCCTGTGCCGACTCCTTTGGGGTCGGCATTTTCTTACTTCCTACATAGCATAGTGAACCTGAGCCATGCGGCATAATATACGTTATTACCGGGTAGGCCAGCGATGAAACTGAGCACTAAGCTGGGTTACGGTGTCGGGCAGGCAGCAGACGGTATTAAGACCTCTGCATTTACTACCTTCATGTTCTTTTATTACAACCAGGTGCTGGGCTTGTCCGGCAGTCTTGCGGGTTTGGCTGCACTACTGGCGTTATTGGTTGATGCGGTAACAGACCCTATGGTGGGGCAGTATTCAGATCGTTTTCGTTCTCGCTGGGGACGTCGCCATCCCTTTATGGTGGCCGGGTCGGTGCCTTTTTTCTTTGCCATGGTAGCGCTGTTTTCGCCACCCGATGGCTTAAGCGAAATACAATTATTTTCGTGGATGCTAATTGGCGCTATCGTTGTGCGCTTGATGCTGACACTGTTTTTTGTTCCCCATCTTTCTTTGGGCGCGGAAATGGTTCGCGAGTACCACGAGCGCACCTCGCTGGTTGGTTATCGTGTTTTCTTTTCCTACGCGGGTATCGTGGCGACTTCGGTCATCGGGTTTGCCGTATTTTTTCCTGCAACGGAGCAATACCCCAACGGGATGCTAGATCCGAATAGCTACACCGGCTTCGGAATCTTTACGGGTATGATGGGAAGCTGTGCCATGCTGATCGCTATTATTAGCACATGGAAGCTCATTCCGAATTTGATAATACCCGACGCGAATCAGGGCGGTCGCTCTGCCATGCTGGCCTTTGTTACTGTGTTTCTTACCTTAAAGCAGCATGCCTTCCGCGTGCTGTTTTCTGTCTCGCTGGCCTTCATGGTGTTGAGCGGTGTGACTCAAACCTTGATTATTTATGTGGCTAGCTACATTTTCGAATTTAAACCGGAACACATGGCTTTGTTGGCTGCTTCCGTTATCATCGGGATTTTCATGGCACCCTGGCTTGCGCAGATTATTTCGCGGCGATTCGATAAAAAGCTGGCGCTCGCTATTTGTGTAACCACCGGCTCATTTGTAGCCGCCTTTCCCTTCATCCTGTATTTCATGGATCTTTTCCAGCCGCTTTCAATAACGCAGCGATTGATTCTTGTTTTTATAGGTAACGGCGTGTCGCAGGGCTTTATGATTTCCTATGTCATCATAATTGATTCGATGCTGTCGGATACTGTTGACGAGCACGAGTTAAATACGGGCCGGCGTGAGGAAGGCTTATTTTTTGCTGCGCGTTCCCTGGCGACTAAAGCGAGTTTCGGCTTGGGCAGTTTTTTTGCCGGTGTGGCCCTGGATTTTATTCAGTTCCCGCAAGGCGCGAATCCGGACAATGTGCCCCAAGCGGCGATAGACAAGCTGGCGCTGTTAGCCGGCCCAGTTTCAATTGTGTTATTTGTTTCTACAATTTTGATTTCCTCGCGCTATCCGCTCAATGCCTTGCGCCATCGGCAAATTCTGAAAGAAATAGAGACAAAAAAAGCGGGTGAGGCGCAACAGGTCGCCCCTTGAATTAAAGGCATCTCGTTTGTCAGTGGCATTTTTTAAATGCCATTGTTGTATCAGACACGTATTCAGCTCTTGTGTCTGGGTTCGAATAAGCCAGAAAGCAAAGCGTTAGTATTAAGAGGAGAACCCCATGAGCGATCGATTTGAATTTGCCAGGCAAAAACTGCAGGAGCTCAATACAGATGGCTTCAATAATTTGATTGAGCCTTTTCTAGAGGCCTGCGAGAAGTATGCAGACAAGCCTGCGTACTCGTGTTTTGGTCAGGAGTTAACCTTTAGCGAAATAGGGCAGAAGAGTGACGCTTTTGCGCGTTACCTACGTAATGAGCTGGGCTTGCAAACGGGAGACCGTGTGGCTGTGCAGCTGCCTAATCTAATCCAATATCCAATAGTTGCCTGGGGGATTCTGCGGGCCGGTTTGATTCTGGTAAATACCAACCCCTTGTACACCGAGCGTGAACTCGTCCACCAGTTTACCGATTCGGGTGTCAGGGCTCTCGTGGCCTTGCATGAATTGCTGCCAAGCTTAGAGAAGGTGTTGCCGCAGACAAAAATCGAGACAGTGATAGCGACCAATGTATTCGACCTTATGGAAGCACAGCCTCTGCCGGAGACCTCGATTAAGTCGATAATCACGTTGCCTGATGCTCTGGAAAAAGGTGTCGCGTTAAAGCGGCCGCAGGTTGAGTTAACTATGGACAGTGTTGCTTTGTTGCAATACACCGGAGGCACGACAGGTGTCGCCAAGGGCGCGGTACTGAGTCATGGCAATTTGTTCGCGAGTTGTTTGCAATCTGCCGCTCTGATGGAAGATGCGCCCAATCGCGATGTCGATGACGTGTTGGTAGCCCCCATGCCGCTATACCATGTGTACGGTTTTACCGTAAATGTAGTGGCGGTATTTCTTGATGGTGGCTTGTCGGTCTTGATTCCCGATCCGCGTAATCCTGACAGCATTATTGACGCGTTCAAGAACTACAAGATCACTTCGATGGCGGGGGTGAATACCTTGTTTGTTGCTTTGATGCAGCATCCCGATTTTGACTCTTTGGACTTTAGTCATCTTAAAGGCGTTATTGCGGGCGGAGCAGCGCTAGTGCCAGAAATTGCCAGCGATTGGGAGCGACGCACCGGCATGGCTATTTTTGAAGGCTACGGCTTGTCGGAAACGGCTTCCGCTTTGAGCTGCAACGGTCACGGCGACGATGGTCGCCTAGGTACCGTGGGCAAGCCTATGGTTTCCCAAGAGATTAAAATTGTAGATGCAGATGGCAATAGCCTGAGCTCGGGTGAGGAGGGCGAATTGCTTGTCCGCGGCCCCCAAGTCATGCAAGGATATTGGCAGCGTCCCGAGGCGACTGCGGAAGCTATCGACGCAGAGGGCTGGTTTCGAACAGGTGATATCGCAAAAATTCATGAAGATGGCTTTATACAGATTGTTGATCGCCTAAAGGACATGGTGCTTGTGTCGGGCTTTAATGTTTATCCGAATGAAATTGAAAACGTGATTTATGCCCACCCCGATGTGCTTGAATGTGCGGTAGTAGGTGTTAAAGATGAGCGTACTGGCGAGGCCGTTAAGGCTTTTGTAACGACCAAAAAACCAAGCTTGACGGAAGCTGAGCTAAAAGAATTCTGTCGTAAAGAATTAACGGCTTACAAAGTACCTAAATTTATTGAATTTCGGGATGTACTACCGAAATCTAATGTGGGTAAGATTCTTAGGCGTGAGCTGCGATAGTCTAACAAAAATCAGGGGGTCAATATGAGACAACTTACCGGGCTGGACGCTTCCTTTCTTTATCTGGAAACCAATAATTCGCCCATGCACATTGCGGGCCTCTCTATATATGACCCATCCACCGCACCGGGCGGTAAGGTCCGGTTCAAGCAGATAGTGGAGAATATCGCTTCGCGTGTGCACCGGGTGCCAGCGATGACCAGTCGACTGGTTAGTGTGCCGCTGCGGCTCGATCATCCCTACTGGGTCAACGACGGCAGTTTTGACCCTGAATTCCATGTGCGTCATATCGCCCTGCCAGCGCCGGGTGACTGGCGGCAGCTGTGTATACTGGTATCGCGCATTCACGCGCGGCCGCTGGATCGCAATCGGCCCTTGTGGGAGTCTTATGTGATTGAAGGCCTCGACAATGTCGAAGGTTATCCCAAGGGCTGTTTTGCGGTCTTTACCAAAATGCATCACGCAGCAATTGATGGTGCATCGGGTGTCGAAATTAATGCGATCATGCATGATCTTTCGCCTGAGATGCCAGCGCCAGAGTCGATTCAAACCTTTAACGTTGACAGTAAGCCGAGTAAAGCTGAACTCCTGCTGAGAGCGCAGATTAATACGGTCAAAAGCCCCTTCCGCTTCGTGGGCGTCACCAAGGACGCTGCACCGGGAATATTTAAAGCTGCGAAGGGTATGCTCAGCGGCCGATTAAAGCGGATAAATGATATCCCCAGAACCCGCTTCAATAGCAATGTTTCTCCACACCGCGTAATTGGCGCACTTCGAACTTCTTTTTCCGAGATACGAGCGATAAAAAATCAGTTTAAACCGGCAACGGTTAACGATGTTGCCCTGACGATAGTGGGCGGGGCGCTGCGTAAATATCTGGAAGCAAAAGGGGAGCTTCCTGAGCAATCGCTGGCGGCAATGGCTCCCGTTAATATTCGCACCGAAGACGGCAAGGGCTCGGCGGGTAATCAGGTATCACAAATGACAGTTCGCTTACGTACCGACGTGGCAGACGCCCGTGAACGATTGCAGGCCGTGCACGAAGGAACTCGTGATGCCAAAGAGCTGACGAATGCGATTGGCGCCAAGACAATGACGGACTACTCACAATTTATTCCTTCAACTGTCACAGCCTCGGCAGCTCGATTGGCAAGTTCGATGAATTTGGCCAACCGAATTAACCCGATCTACAACACTGTAGTGACCAACGTGCCCGGGCCGCCCGTGCCGCTGTATTACACCGGCGCGAAAATGCTGAGCAATTTTGGTACCGGGCCTGTGCTCGACAGTACAGGTCTGTTCCACGTCATTTCGTCCTATTGCGATGAGTTTACGGTAACGTTTACGGCTTGCAGGGATATGCTGCCAGATCCCGCATTTTATGCGGATTGTTTGCAGGCTTCCTTTGATGAGCTGAAGGCAGCAGCGTCAATTGAGGCTAAAGCTTTACCGAAGGCCAAAAAGAAAAGCTCTTCCACCCAAAAGAAGGCTTCATAAGGCGTGGCCGTACAAAGTAGGTCGGCGGGCAAAAATCCCGTAGCTTCGACAGGCTTGGCTTTTTTGGAGTTGCCTCGCCTGGTGACCGAAATTGCGCTGTTGCGAGCGTCCAAATCCTTATTGATGAGCGCCCCCAAAGGAGATGGTCACAGCGTGATTGTGGTGCCGGGCTTTCTCGGTAGTGATACTTACAATGAGGCCTTATGTAAATATCTGCGCTGGCTTGGTTATGAGGCGGGTGGATGGAATCTCGGTGTTAATCTGGGGCCGCGTGATGAAACGATAGAAGGGCTTGAGACGCTCTTGCGCGACACTTACGAGCGCAGTGGTAAAAAGGTTAGTTTGATTGGTCACAGTCTTGGTGGGGTGTATGCGCGCGAAATGGCGCGTGCCCGCCCGGAACTGGTCAGGCAGGTTATCAGTTTGGGTAGCCCAATTGCGGAAAGCAGCAACTCACGCAAATTGTCTGCCATGATTTTCCGGCACCTTAACGGACCGGTCGACCCGGCCCGGCAGAAGGAAATTCGTGAGGCGCCCTCTGTGCCCACCACAGCGGTATTTTCGCGCACCGACGGTGTTGTTCACTGGCAAAATGCTGTGCAGCGCGATGGTCATTCGCAGTGTCAGAATATTGAGGTCTATGGCAGTCACTGTGGATTGACCGTGAATACTTCCGTGTGGAGATTGCTCGCGGATCGCCTAGCTCAAGCTGAAGAGAACTGGCAGCCCTTCGTTGCGATTGGTAATCAGCGCTGGATGTACCCCTTTCGGCGCAGTGTCAATTAGCACGTGTAGTTCCCTCCGTCGTCGTTGACTGAGCCACCGAGGTGGCTCGCGTCGACTCCACACGATAAAGGTGGCAGCCATGCCAATTAGAGCTTTATGAATACTGAAAAGATAATCAAGGCAGGAAACATCACTCTAGCGACACAAGAGTTTGGTGATAGCAATCACCCGGCCATCGTGCTGATTATGGGCTTGGGTATGCAGATGATTTCCTGGCCAGAGCCGTTTTGCCGAGCTTTGGCTGAGAAAGGTTTTCGCGTGATTCGATTCGACAATCGTGATGTCGGCCTGTCGCACAAGGTTGAAGGAGCAAAGGCCCCGGGCGCGCTTAGAATGTTGTTGTCGTCGAAATTGGGTATCAAGTTGACCGTGCCCTATCAGTTGCGCGACTTGGCAGGCGACACTATCGCGCTGATGGATGCGCTGGACATAGACGCGGCCCATATTGTGGGTGCCTCTATGGGGGGGATGATCGCGCAGTTGATAGCCTCGCATTACCCCGAGCGGGTGCGGACAATGACATCAATTATGTCGACCAGCGGTGAGCCAAAATTACCTCAGCCACGCGCCAAAGTTTTGCTGCGCCTTGCCACGGCGTCGGCTTATGACGAGGCCTCCTACCTGCAAAGCGCAATGGCAACCTGGCGAATCATAGGCAGTCCCGGCTATCAGCCTAGCGACGCGGAGTTGCGTGAGCGATTGCTTTTCGCTTTTCGGCGCAGTTATTACCCTGCGGGTACCGCTCGGCAAATGGCAGCCATAGCGGCCTGCGGCAGTCGCGTGGAGGCACTTAAGGCCATAGTTGCCCCAACATTGGTTATTCACGGTAAGGACGATCCTCTGGTACCCGTTGCCGGTGGTATTGATACAGCAAAGCATATTCCTAACGCTCAGCTCGAACTGATTGATGGTATGGGGCACGATTTGCCGGCACCTCTGCTGCCTCAATTTGTAGAGTTCATCACTTCTCATATACGATCGAATTCCCCCAGTGAAGCGCTATCTGCCTGATAGACCTGACATGCTATGTCGTGGTCGCTTCAAGGGTGGCGCGCAACACTAGGGTGCTGTGAGCCGAATCAATGCGGGGCATCGAACAATGAAAATAATGATGAAGCTGCTAGCTGGAATAACCTTGGTATTTGCCCTGACGCTGACCGCGTTTTACCTGCGCTCGCCCATTGAGCCTATGCTTTGGGAGCCTTCGCATCATTCCGGTCTCACTGGCTCATTCGAGAAAAATACCCGTTTAGCAAAGGCGCGACTGATCTCAATGGCGGGTGACAATGGTCCTGAGGATATTACCCGCGGTCCCGGGGGCTTGCTTTACACCGGTCTGAGCAGTGGGCGCATTGTACGAGTCGACGCCGCGTCGGGAGAGCTCAGTGATTTTGCTAACACCGGCGGCCGACCACTGGGTATGCAGTTTGATGCGCAGGGGCAGCTGATCGTCGCAGATGCCATTAAGGGGCTGCTGTCGATAAATCCGGAAGGCGTGGTGAGCTTGCTCACCGATAGCGTTGGCGGCAAGCGCATGCTCTTTGTCGATGACCTGGATATCGCTGCCGACGGCACGATCTGGTTCAGTGATGCTTCCCAGCGTTACGGCTACGACGAGGTCATGTTTGATCTTATTGAAGCGAGGGCAACTGGCCGATTGCTAAGCTATTCACCCGCTAGCGGTGAGACCCGGGTTCATCTGGATGGTCTGTCCTTTGCTAATGGCGTCGCGCTCGGACCAAATGATGAATGGGTGCTCGTCAATGATACGGGGAGGTCGCGCATTATGCGTTTGTGGTTGCAGGGTGAGCGCGCCGGAGAGTCGGAGGTGTTTATTGAGGGCTTGCCCGCCATGCCAGACAACCTTTCCTTTAACGGCCGTGATCGCATATGGGTAGCTTTGGTCGCCGTGCGAAGCGAAGCCCTGGAAGGGCTCGCGGGCAATCGGCTGCTGCGCAAATTGATTACCGGACTACCCAGTGCGCTGCTTATGCCTCAGGATCACTATGCTTTTGTACTGGGTTTGGATCTCAATGGCGAGGTGGTAGCTAACCTGCAAGATAGCGGTGAGCGATTTCACTCCATCACCAGTGTTAACGAGTTTGACGGAAGTTTGTACTTGGGAAGTCTGGTTGAACCCAATATGGCCATTTATTCGTTGCAATAATAGAGAGAATTCAACATGGAGTTGGCAAACAAAGTTGTCGTGGTGACGGGTGGCGCACAGGGTATCGGTAAGGCCCTGTGTGAACGCTTCGCGCGTGAAGGTGCCACCGTAATGGTAGCGGATCTCAATTTGGCTGCCGCGCAGACTGTGGCCGACGCTATCGGCGGACACGCGCTGGTTTGCGATGTCAGTAGCGAGACACAGGTGCAAGCCTTGGTGTGCCATACACAAGAGACGCTAGGCCCTATCGATCTGTTTTGTTCTAACGCCGGTATTGCTGTTGGCGATGGTGGTCCAAACGCAACGTCTGCTGACAATAACGTTTGGCAGCGATGTTGGGACATTCATGTGATGGCGCATGTCTATGCCGCAAGAGCCGCCTTGCCCTCGATGATTGAGCGCGGAAGTGGTTACTTCCTGCAGACAGTGTCGGCGGCTGGTCTGTTAAATCAAATCGGTGATGCAGCCTATTCCACTACCAAACATGCAGCTCTGGGCTTTGCAGAATCACTCGCGATCACACACGGCGATCAGGGTATTAAGGTTTCCGCACTGTGCCCACAATACGTTGCCACGCAAATGATCGGTCACAGCGAAAACAACGACCTGAGCCAACAGCCCGGCGTTATCAGTGTTGAGCAAGTGGCTGAGCGGGTTGTACAGGGCCTTGCCGATGAGAAATTTCTTATCATGACTCACGACGATGTTGAGACCTATCGCCAGCGCAAGGCCGCTGATTACGACCGCTGGCTGGGCGGGATGCGTCGCTTGCGGAAAAATTTGTTGGGAGCTTAGGCATGCCGAGCAATGGGACGCTAACCGGGTTAAAAATGCCGCTAGATTGTCGATAATCGATTTCAAACTTTGAAATACAGGAGCACACACTATGAGAGCAATTGTTTGTAAAGAACTTGGACCCGCCAATAAGCTGGTTTTGGATAATGACTGGAAGGTGCAGGAGTTGACGCCGAATGATGTGCTAATCAATGTAAAGGCCGGCGGCTTGAATTTTCCGGACACACTGATTATTGAAGGTAAGTATCAGATACAACCGGAGCTTCCCTTTGTACCAGGCGGCGAGTGCGCAGGTGTCGTCGAAGCAGTGGGGGCAGACGTTAAAAACCTAAAGCCGGGTGACAAAGTGGTTGGTATGGGTCCCTTTGGTGCCTTTTCCGAAAAGATGGTGGCACCCCAGCAAACCGTCATGCCTATGCCCTCGGGTTTGAGTTTTGAAGAAGCCGCGGGCTTAGGCATTACTTACTTCACTTCGTATTATGCACTAAAGCAGCGCGCGAATCTGAAGCCCGGCGAGACAGTATTAGTCTTGGGTGCTGGTGGCGGTGTTGGTATAACGGCAGTTGAAATCGCCAAGTCGATGGGTGCCAAAGTGATCGCGGCGGCGAGTAGCCAGGAAAAGCTGGACGTGGCTAAGGCGAAAGGTGCGGATCTTTTTATTAACTATAATGACGAGCCGCTTAAAGATACCGTCAAGAAACTAACCGAAGGCCGTGGTGTTGATGTTGTTTACGATCCTGTCGGCGGCGACTTTTCCGAAGCCGCTCTGCGCTGTATGGCGTGGAACGGACGTTTTCTGGTCATCGGTTTTGCCAGTGGCCCTATTCCTAAAATCCCGCTTAACTTAACCTTGCTCAAAGGCTGTTCGGTGGTCGGTGTTTTCTGGGGTGCCTTCTCAGCGCATGAGCCCGACGTTCACCAAAGCAATGTGAAAGAACTGTGGAAACTGTTTGAAGAAGGTAAACTCAAGCCCGTCGTTACTGATGTATTTCCGATGGAGCAGTATGAAGATGCCTTTAATTGTCTGACCCAGCGCCGTGCGCGGGGTAAGGTTATTATTACTATGTAGTACAGTTCTGGGGTGAGCTTCGCCCCGTTCGAATGGCTGAAATGAAAAAGGCGCCTCTCTTTTGGAGAAGCGCCTTTTTTATAGGAGTCTGGTGCTACAGCTTTCGCCAGACTTGAACTGCTTCAGCAGGCCGCTTAGAAATTTTTCCGGGCGGTTAGGCCATAGGTGCGGGGTTCGCCAACAAAGTCGCCAATGCGTCCGTTACCACCACGCCCTTGAATGGGTGGGGGGTCGAATCGAATAGGTGAATATTCTGTATCGGCGAGGTTGCGGGCCCATAACTCCACTTCCCAGCTTTTGCCCATGTCACTCAGGGTTAATCGAGCATTCGCGACGGTGTACGCGTTCTCGTTGAAGTCCTTATCAAGCGACGAATTGGACGGGTAGTCGCCGGTATAACGCGCATCGATGTGAGCGCTGGCCAGAAGCTTATCAGACACAGGTCTAGTGTAGGTTGCGCCAACGGTCGCCGCCCACTCTTTGGCCATTTTATGATCGGCGCGTTTGTTGCCATCGGTCGTCGGCGCGATGGTGTCGATGTTGGAATCTTTCGGGTAGTAGTTGTTGGTGTAAACAGCTCCGGCGGTAATGGTCAGGCCATCGGTCGCGCGCCAGAGAGATTCCACTTCAAGACCCTGGGATATTACTTCTTCAACGCTGAATGTCTCCAGTGTAATCCCTGAGAATTGCCCCAGTTGGAATCCTTCAAACAGGGTGTGAAAAAGGGTGCCGTTTAGTGACACTGTTCGGTCCGCCAGGTAGGTTTTCATACCCAGCTCCATGGTGGTTGCTTTTTCAGAGTCGAACTCCAGGTTATCCCCTGAGGTGCCGGTAGGCTTCAGGCTTAGGCGGCTCTGGTTGTAGCCGCCGCCTTTGAAGCCGCGTGCGACGTTGACGAACAGTAAGGTATCGTCCTCGGTCGTGTAGGCCAGCTTAACGGTGCCTGTGACTTCCTCATCCGCACGATCAGATTTGTAGTTTCCGTTGGCTATAAGGGGGCCGGTTATAGCCGCGATACCGCAGATAATGTCTCTGGCGCCGTTATAAAAGGCGCTACTTCCGCCCGCCGCAATGGCGTTGGCTGCGGCCGCTTGGCAGGGGTTGCCGCCACCGCCTCCGGGGCCTGTTCCGATTGGGCTAAGTTCATTTTTAGTTACAATTTCAATGTCTTTTTCTTCTCGTGTGTATCTGGCACCGATTGTCAGCACGAGGTTATCGGCGAGGTCGAAATCCTCCTGGGTGAACACGGCAATGCTGTCGCTGTTCTGTTCGGTTTCGTCGTTAATGCCCTCCCCGGGGATAAATTGCGCTTGCGCGCCGCTTGCGCTTGGTGTGGGGCCGGCGGGGTAGGTTGTAGCGGCGGCATAGGCTGCAGGTGAACCGATAGCGCCGTTTACATAGCGCGTAGCGTAGGCATTCATGTCTCTGCCGGTTCTTGGTGCAAACGTACCGCTAAGCTTTTCATCTGCATAGAATAAGCCTACCAGCCAGCTGCCGCCCTCCCAGGCGCCTTGTAGCCTCAACTCTTGCGTAAAAGTCTCAAATTTTTGACCGCGTGGTCTACCATTTTCATAGAACAATAGGTCAGCGCCGCTAAAATCGGTATCTCCTTCGATCACTGTTTCCCATTCGCGAAAGGCAGTGATGGATGTGAGTGTTGAGCTATCCAAGGACCAGGTTAACTCTGTAGATAGGCCGTATTGTTCGGTTTCGTCTGTAGACTCGCGGCCCGTTGAAACAGCAATGTTGTAATCGTAAGGATCGGCGTCGTTGTCGAGGCCCCTATCGCCGTTGGCCGTAGGAAAGGCAGTTACGTCTTCCAGTGGGTTACCCTTTTGCGATGTGGGCGAGCCACAACACATTTCGTTGCGATCGCTGTAGTCAAGAATAATGCGTGCGCTGAGAGCGTCGCTCATATCCCAGAGCAATTGGCCGCGTACCAGGTAGCGATCGCGATCATTGTAGGTGTCACTGCTGTTGATATCGTCAAGATAGCCGTCGCGCTGAGTGACTACTGCGTCGAGCCTGCCAGCCAAGCTGCCTTCTACTATCGGGCCGGATGCCGCTCCTGAAATACGGGTTAAGTTATAATTGCCCGCGGTCGCTTCCAGAAAGCCTTCAAATTCTTCAGTGTTTGGACCTTTACTGACTACGTGAATCAGACCTGCTGAGGTATTGCGGCCGAACAGAGAGCCTTGTGGGCCCCGCAAAACTTCCACTCGCTCAATTTCACCGAGTTCGTCGATGGCAACGCCCGCGCGATTTCGGTAGACCCCATCAATGAAAACACCGACAGAGGACTCAAGTCCGGGGTCGGTACCCAAGGTGCCAATGCCGCGCATGCTGAGACTGCCGCTGGCGGAATTTTCAGTCGTGCCGAAACTTATATACGGCGAGACGGCAGTTAGCTGGCTAACATCACGTATGCCGGATTGTTTTAGTTGTGCGTTGGTGTAGGCCGATACCGCAACGGGAATGTCGTTGATTGCCTGCGCGCGTTTGGTTGCGGTGACGATAACTTCTTCAAGTACTCTGCCGGAGTTCTGTGCGATGGATTGCCCTCCCGCCAGAATGAAACTGATACCGATTAGTAGTGGTGCAAATACACCCTGTCTTTTTCGTTCCATGGCCCGTTTCTCCCGAAAGGCGAGGTCTTAGTCTTTGAGTCTAGTAGTAAATTGAGAATTCAGCGAAAAATAGACCGCAAATGCCATGCTCTGCCGGAACTAGCCAATAAGGTATAGGTAATTACCGAGGTAAAACAATAAGATATGAGTGGTTTAGGGGCGGTGGAGCTTGTTCGGAGCTGATTTCTAGTAAAACAGCAGTGGGTGCTCGGCTTTGTCGAGCTCTAGTGAACTTAGATCTATTGCATCGTTCTCGGGGTAGAGCACATTAATCGTCAGTCTTGGGTCGGACGCGAAAGCGGCTGGTCCGAGCGCGCAGGCTGTTGAACTAATATTGAAGAAGGCTTCGGTTCGCCCCTGGAATTCTGCCTGCACTCTGAAGCTCGACATGGGGTTTAGCTTGGATGCCTGCTTTTTCCAGTCGGGCGGAAGCTGATTTTTCAGGGCGAGTTTTTCGATGCGGTCAATTTCTCGCTGATCGTTTCGGAACAGCGCGTCCTGCAGGCCGGCCATGAGTATTGCCGCCAGCGTCAGATCCCAATTATTGACAATGCTTTCGGTCTGACGCTTTTCAAACATGAAGTCATAGTTATTCGTTAGTTTTGCCAGTTCATCGGGGGGGACTACGGTAGAAAACAGGCTTACAAAACCGCGATTAAGCATCAGCAGATTAGCATTTTCATCAACAACGCTGGCTGGGTAGGGGTCTAATGAGCGCATCATCATGATCATTGCTCGCCGCAGCCAGCGCAAATTGGGGTCGTCAAAGTTGGCCTGTGTGTGCAATGGAGCAAAGCCGCCTGCAATGCGCATATGGTTATGATCCCGGTGACCAAGTCCAAGTTCATTGCAGATTGAGTCTATGAGTGATTCGCTCGGCCGGCAGGCTCCGGTCTCCAGTCGGCTGATATGGCGTTGCGAGCAGGCCAGCCTGATCGCCAGTTCTTCCTGGCTTAGCGCCAGGGTTTCTCGCCAAAAGCGCAAGAAGCGACAAAATGGGCCGTCGGCATGATCGTTCATCGTGGCGGCGATGCTCGCTGATTAAGATTTTCTGCTTTATAAAACATGAGCTTATCATACCTCAGGTTGACCTTGGCAAGTGCCATTTGCACCCTGCTAAGGTGACTGGGTTCTCGTGGCTTAGATCTGATCGATTTCAATGAGCAGCGACAATCAGGGGCAATTTCAAGGGTTTTATTGTAGGACTTGCTATGTCTTGGTTTCACGGATGCGCTTTGAGCACAATACTAGGGAATGCTGGTGCTTGATCTGTTAATTATTCAAAGTAAAAACCTTTTGCGCTCATGCGGAAGACTCTATCGGTAAGCTTTGGGTGGGGGTGCGTGGCACTGCGAAAAAGTAATTTCGATTGCGATAAGAGATAACGAATTTTATGTTTCAAGTTAAGCCAGATGATAGCTATGTAATGCCGGCTCATTTTGGGCCGCGTTACACCGGGCCCGGAACATCGGGCATGTACCGCGATGTCACCACGATGGTGGTTTCGTATATAACGGATGCAGAGCGACTAGCGAATTATCTCCCCCCAGGTTTTAGCGTTGCGGAGTTGCCCGTCGTTACCGTGGTATATGCCTGCAACAAAGGTGTCGATTGGTTGGCCGGGCGAGGTTACAACCTTGTCGGAGTGAATGCCGCCGTTGTCTTTAACGGAGAAAAGGAGCGTATAGAAGGCTCCTATACTCTTGCGATGTGGGAAAACCTGACGGATGCCATTTTGTCGGGTCGTGAGTTGCAGGGGATACCTAAAATTTACGGTGATATCGAAGATATTGCTGAGGACGCAGGCCAGCTGAGCAGTAGCCTAAGTCATTTCGATAACAAGATTATGGATATCAGTGTTTCGGATTTGTTTAGTCCAAACCCTGATGACGTGGCTGCTTACGAAGCCGAAAATAAAGGCAAGGATAATCCTATGGCCTGGCGCTATATGCCAGCGGTCGGTGGCTACGGTAAGCCTTTCAGCGAATATACCTTGTTTCCTTCCGAGAACGAATTGACCGAGGTCAAAATTGGCTCGGGCAAGGTGGCGTGGGAGCATTTGACCTGGGAGCAGAACCCGACTCAGTTTCATATTGTTAATGCGATTGCCGATTTGCCGATACTGGATTATCTGCCGGCGATTATGACGAAGGGCAGTACCAATCTGATCGTCCCAGACAACCCCACTCGTATCATTCGCTAGCAACTAAGGTCTCGCTATGACGACTAATCAAATTACAGAAGTCTGCTTTGTTGGCGCGGGTACGATGGGCTGCTTCAATGCCTTGCTTGCCGGTGGCGCTGGCTATCGCTGTCGGATTTTCGATGTGGACAGCGAGGCGTTGCGAACCTTAGGCGACCGATTGGAAGGAATGCGCCCGCAACTGGTCGGGGCTGGCTTACTGTCTCAGTCGGAATCGGATGTGGCCATCGCTAATATCACCGCCTGTAGCCAGCTTGATGAGGCACTGGCTGGTGTTCAGCTGGTGAGTGAGTCGGTGTCTGAGCGTCTGGAAATTAAGCGAGCTGTTCACGCTGATCTTGATGCCCGCTGCCCACCCGATGTGCTTATTACGACAAATACCTCGGGTTTAGTGCCTTCGGATATTGACGGCGCCTTCGTGCACGGCCAGCGATTTGCTGCGCTGCATTCGCACCTGGGCTCTAAGCTTTTCGATATCGTGCGCGGACCCCGAACAGATGAGTCAGTTGTAGCGCGGCTTCAAGATTATGTCTTGAGCTTGAAGGCGACGCCTCATGTATTGAAAAAAGAAAGCTCAGGCTATGTTCTCAACTCCATTCTTGGCTCGGTGTTAACGGCTGCACTTGTTACGCATATCGATGGTGCTGCCATTGAATCAGTGGACGCATATTGGATGTCGCAACTTGGTGCCCCCATTGGTCCGTTTGGCCTGATGGATCTTTTTGGTTTAGATATCGTTTATGACAGTTGGGCCAAGGTGCAGGACGTGGATCTGGAGTTCCATCGCGAGAAGGTTGTGCCAC
Source organism: Litorivivens sp. (assembly GCA_041625575.1). GTDB lineage: Bacteria > Pseudomonadota > Gammaproteobacteria > Pseudomonadales > Spongiibacteraceae > Litorivivens. Next base: position 37,018 of record JBFJTG010000003.1, on the reverse strand, counting down.
TACTGAAACAACATGTCGATGACGGTCACCTTGGTCTTAAGACCGGGCAAGGCTTTTATCGCTACCCCCCTGAGGAAGGCGCGGCGGGGCAGTCGGAAGATAGTTACTCTGCGGAGCAGCGACAGCTGTTGATTGCTTTTCTGATATTGAAGGCTGCTCACATAGCCAGTCAGGGGGTGTCGGAGCCTAACGATATCGATCATGCCTGGCAGGTCGCGCTGGGAGCAGCGCAAACGCCGTTCTCCTTGCTTGAGCAATGGGGTGTGGAAGCGTTCCTAGAATCTCTGACGGGTGGCGCTTTATCAATATACTTCCCCGACGCATATGTGCGTGAAGTCAGTGAGTTCCTTTCGAGTCGCTATTCACGTTCGGTTTAATCGCAGCCAGCTACACTAATTGGAGTTATAAGGTGAATAGAGTGCTCAAGTGGCTTGCGATGATTGTATTCCTTGCTGCTTGCATATTGATTGGACTCTATCGCTACTGGGTGTTTGTTCCGGAGGTGGGCAAGCCCTTGCTAGCGGGAGAGTACTCGCGCCACACCTTGATTTCTGGCGACCTTGAACGGCGCTATAGTGTGTACCGCCCGCCCGCCCGCCAGCGCTGCGCGAAGGCGCGCCTGCGATTTTTGTTTTGCACGGCTCTACGCGCACGGGCGATATAGTGCGTAGTCAAAGCGCCTATGAATTCGACCGGCTCGCAGATCAGCATGGCTTTATTGTGGTGTACCCCGACGGCTTCGAAAATCATTGGAACGACTGCAGAGCGTCTGCCCAATACTCGGCAAATACCCTAAAGATTGATGACCCCGCATTTCTCTCCGAGGTGGTTCTAGCCCTTGAAGACGATCTAGGCATCGATCCGAATCGCGTCTTTATGGCCGGCTTTTCTAATGGGGGGCAGATGGTCATGCGGCTTGCGCTTGAACAACCCTCACTGGCTCGGGCATATGGTGTTATTGGTGCCAACCTTCCTGCTTTAGATAATCTGGATTGTGAGCCTAGCGATCAGGCTGTTTCAATTGCCTACTTCACTGGAACCCTCGATCCGGTAAATCCTTATCAGGGCGGCGTGGTTAATGTAGGCGGCGAAACAAGCAGGGGGCTCGTGCTGTCTGCTCAGGAGACGCTTGGCTACTGGCTTGAGCTCGCCGGTATAGAAGAGTCTGCTGAGCTCATTACGCACGGCGATAAAGACGGCAATCTGGAGACCTCGGTAGAGCAGCGACGCTGGAGCAGGGCGTCACGCGAGATTCGGCAGTACGTATTGCATGGTTCGGGCCATGTGATTCCATCCTTTGAGCGTAGATTTCCCCGTTTGTCCGGGCCGCCCGCCGCTGATATCTCGGCTGCGGCGGAGTTGGGCGAATATTTTCTGAACATTCCTGATGGCTAATAATAACCATTAAAACAAAGGGTTAGCTTGATTTCGGCTTAGGACGTGCGATGTCGTGGTGTCAGAAATAGATGACTTCATAATGGTGTGCTCAAAGGAAACTAGTCAGTTCATTATAAAAACGCCGTGTCGTTTCCGATCGTGGTGGTGCATCCGCGGTTCTTATAGCATTCGGCACTGCTCTGACTGCGCCTGAAAAAGTGTGCAGCATAGCAATAACGAAAGAGGCTTCAATCATGTTGCAACGTATTTCCATCGCCGGCTTAGTTTTTGTTAGTTTTGTAAGCGCTTCAGCAGTGCTCGGTCAGGGTCGGGTAATCGAAGAGGTCATCGTTACCGCACAGAAAAAAGCGCAAAACTTGCAGGACGTGCCGATTTCTGTGGCCAGTTTTGAAAGCGATTTTATCAACGACAAGGCCATATCCGATATCGGGGAATTGGTGCAGTACACCCCGAACGTAAAGTTTAACAACGCACAGGGCCATTCGCCGGTACTGACCATTCGTGGTTTTGGTACGCCGCCACTGGGTCGCGGGCTTGAGCCCTCGGTAGGGCTTTCTATCGATGACGTATTTTATGGCCGCGCGACCTATATTAACGACACCGCATTCGACATGGCGCGCATGGAAGTACTTCGCGGACCCCAGGGTACCTTGTTCGGCAAAAACACCATTGCCGGCGTTTTCAGTATCACCACACGAGACCCGGACTTAGATAGTAACGCCTATATCAATGTGGCCAAAGCCAAATACAACGACCGGCGCGTTGAAGGTGCGGTCTCATTTCCGATTATTGAAGATAAGTTGGCTGCCCGTATCGCTCTGCGCTCGCGGTATGTTGATAGCCATGTCTATAACACAGCCCGCAACGAACAGAACGAAATTGAAGACCTCGGTGGCCGGCTCAAACTGAAGTGGTTTATCAACGAATCTTCTGACTTGTTGTTGAATTTTTGGGCGTCGAAGCACCGTGAAATCGGGCTGATCACACAAATAGCAAAAGCCAGTCCGCGTTCAACGGATCAGTTTCGCGACCCCACTATTGGCGACCCGGAATTTGAAGATGACCCATGGAACAACACAACTTCTATGGACAGTCCGACGTTCTCTGATCGCGATACCGTTTCAGCTAATATCAAGTACACGAAAGATTGGGGAGAGGTTGGATACGCTAGCGGTTTTAATATGACGATAATCGCAGGTATGTCAGAGTTTGAGGGCCCTTACGCCATAGACGGCGACTTCTCGCCGATTGACTTTATTAATTTTGGAACTGACCCGAACGAGCCGAATTTCTATGAGCAACAAAACGTCGAATTCCGCTTTGGCGGCACGCTACCGGGTTTGTTCGGCATTGGTAGCGGTATCGATTTTCTGATCGGAGCTTTTGCCGCAGAGACCGAGAATGGCACTACCATCTCACAGACTAATGGCGTCGGTTTCGCAGCCTATATTGCAGGTGGTGGTGCTATTTACGACCCACAATCTGATTTCGCATTTTTTCCATCCGTCCCCATTCCTCTGACTCTTGATGATGAGGACCAGGGGGAAAGGTTGTTTGCTAGTACCGCAGTGGAAACTGAAAGCGTAGCGTACTTCATGCAATACGACTGGCTGGTAACCGACACGCTCACCCTTGTACTCGGTCTGCGCTACGGCGAAGACAAACGCGTCGGGCATATTATTTCTGGCAAAGACGGGTTGCCAGGAGCGGGGCCGTTCACCACAGGTCAGGAGGATTTCGACGTAGTACTCAAAGCGAGTGATTATGATTTCACGCCAAAGTTTACCGCAACTTGGGGGGTTCTTGAGGACCTGACTATATTTGCGACTTACACCCAGGGATTCAAAAGCGGTGGTTTTGCTGCGGCAGTTTTTTCGGATGACAACCTAACGTTCGAGCCGGAAACTGCTGATGCTTACGAAATAGGTTTCAAGAGTAAATTATTTGACGGTTCATTGATTTTTAACGGTGCCTTTTTTCATACTAAATACGCTGACTTGCAGGTGCGCAATTTCGACGGCACCAAGATTTTCGTGACCAATGCTGCCGATGCAACGACCACTGGCTTCGAGTTTGACTTCTTCTGGTTACCGCCGGTGCCATACCTGTCCATCGGCGGTAGCGGTGGCATCGTCGATGCTAAGTACGCTGAATATCTATGCGCGGTTCCAGTCGCAGGTACTGCTTCCGGTACCGGTGATCCGTCTTGCTACAATGAGAATACCGGCCCCCAGGATGATCCTACTGCCCCATCATTTCAGGATCTTTCTGATCAACCCTTGGCTTTCGCCCCTGAAAAGAGTGCTAGCCTGTTCACGTCTCTCGATATGCCGTTATTCAATACCGGTATAAATCTTTTGCTTGGTGTAGATGCCATCTATCAGGGCAAACACTTTACCGATACCGACAATGACCCATTCTCCTTGCAGGAGGCAACCACCAAGGTCAACGCGCGTATTGGCATCAAAGAAGAAGGGGGTCGCTGGTCATTAGTTTTCAATGCGAAGAATCTGACCCGTCAGAAAGAAAACGCGTTAACGCTGGATCAGCCGTTAATCTCTGGCAACTACATATACGCTTCGCTGCCGGATGAGCCTTCCTACCATTTGGACTTCCGTTATACGGTCAAGTAATCGTGATAGGAAAATTTGCCAATGTTGGAGAGTATCTTGCTGAGGTAAATAATGACCCCAGTTTTCGATCGCACCAAGGTGTCCGCGATAAAGTGAACAATGGCGATTTCGGTGTTAAAACCGGCAAAGGATTTTATCAATATCAAAATTCCGGTTCAGATGAATTCTGGGAAAAGATCAACGGCAGCATTGTTAAAACATTGAAGGCAATTTCCTGAAAACTTGCGATGGACCTTGCTGGCAGGCAACTACGTGTCTGCGGCGCTTCCTGACGCAGCGATTTACCAACTGGATGTGCGTTACCACTTCGACTGAGAATCACCTTTGCCGGCCACGCAAGTGGCCGGCCTTTTTTCCTCTTAGCTAGGCTTCAGCTCGTTTAATTCAAGCACGTTGTCGCGCAGAATTTTCTTTTTCTTAATGTCATCGAACTTAGACAATTCTGGCAAGTAGGCCAGCGGTGTTGGCATGCCTTCAATATGTGGCCAATCGGAGCCGAAAATCACGCGATCCGCGCCCATGATTTCTTCCACTTCGTAAACATCATCTTCCCAGAAAGGATTGATCCATACGTGCTTTTTGAAAAGCTCCACAGGGTCTTCTTTGTAGTAGCCCATGGTTGCCATACGATCGCGCGACTGTTTTAGCTTGCGCACCAAGTCGGGCAAAAACTCCGCGCCGTTTTCAATGGAAGCAATGCGCAGGTTCGGAAAGCGCTCGAACAGTTTTTCGTAGCACAGGGTAATCAGGAAATCGTAAGCCGCGCGTTCGATATTGAAGTGCTTGATATTCGGCGCCCAAGAAGCGAAGGCGCTGGAGCCGCCGCTGCTAAAGCCGTCGGCAACATAGCCGTGGGTGGTGTAGCCCGAATCTGATGCGTGTACAACCACGGTAATGCCCGCTTCGTTTACTCGCGACCAGAAGGGGTCGAACATGGGATCGGCAGGTGACTTCGGCCCGTATTTCGTCCATACGGCAGCGGGGCGCATGCACACGGTGCGAGCGCCTTGCTTGATGGCCCACTCGAGTTCTTCGCAAGCAAAGCCCACATCGGCTAGCGAAATGTAGGGCGAGGCGAAGATGCGGTTCTGGTAGTTGCAGCCCCAGTCTTCTTCCAGCCAGCGGTTGAAAGCCCGAAACTGGGTTTTTACAGCATCGAGATCATGCTTGAGTAATTCTTCATAAAGTACGCCTAGGGTAGGGAACAACCAAATGGCGTCCAGACCTTGCTCGTCGATGGTCGCAACCCGCGCGTCGCGGTTGATGTAGCAGGCTGGCAGCGGCTCCGGGTCGCTCATGAGTTCTTCAGGTTTGAGCTTGTTAGGGTTGCCGCGCAAAAAGTCTGAAATCGAACCCGGCTTGGCGATGGGATCCCAGGTAGGGTTGGTTACCGCATAGGAGACCTTGCCGCCGACAACGTGGCGCTTGCGGCCTTCGATTTCGGCCCACTGTACGCAGCGGGCACGCATGTTCTTCGGTACGTGTCGGGTGAAGGCATCTTCGGCTTCGTAGTAGTGGTTGTCGCCGTCAAACGGACGATAGCCTAAGTCACTCATGGGTCGCTCCAAAATAGTCGATTCGATATCAGCTTAATATCATAGGCCTAAGGGGGCGGTTCAGCGATGGGCCATTCGGTCAATTTTGGGTGACCATTGTGTGCGTAATTGCTGTTGTTTGGCGCTCATCAGATGGCGCGATATGTTGACAGCGAATCGGTATTTCAGGCCAAAAATGCTTGCATCGCAATTCGTCGGGCAATAAGATTTAATGATATAACAATAGTGTTTGTATGTGTGCCAGCTGCGCTGCGCCGACAGCTCATGGAGCATTTGAATGACGATTGATTTATTTCACTACGGGATTGCCCTGACAACCCTCTGCTTACTGCTGGTATACGTAGTGGGGTATCGCCGACACGCTGCGGAAATTTTTTCGCCGATGGCCGCCTGGCTGCGTGCTTTTATCTATTTTGGCTGCTGCTTTTTGTTTGCCTGGCTGACCGGCGCAACAGAGGCGGCTTTAGCCACGCCCTTCATTCCCGAAGTTTTGAAAGAAAGTCGCTACGGATTATTGCTGGGCGCGTTGCTCCTCGTTTTCGTCCTAATTGCGTACTGGGGCATTTGGGCAAAATGGACGCTGCGCTTTGGCAGAAAGCTCGATATTCCGGCGCAGTTGTTTTTCGGGGTGATCTGGGGCATTAGCTACCCGCTGTGTTTTCTGGGTTTTTGGCATTTAACAATCAATATCACGCCCGACTGGCCGCTCTGGGCGGTGTTCTTGTTGGCCTACACCTTTATTTCCCTCTGGCAGTATCTCTGGCAGGACCTTTATTGGGACGTCTATATCGCACCGGAGCACGATACGCCCTGGACAATTAAATGGAAGGTGCCGCTCACGCATATTCCGAACGTGACCTTCTGCCTACTGTATTTTGTTGCCTACGACGCTTACTGGATTTTTATTGCATTGCAGGCACTTGCCTTGACCGGCTGTTCCTTTGCGATGCGAATGCCCGCGCCCTGGAGTGAGGAAGTGACACCTCCAGCGAAGCGACATCCCTTTGTATTTGGGCTGGTGCACGGCGGCGGCTATGTCTCTGATGATCCGGAGAATGATCCGCACCTTAAGGCGATAGGGGCGCCTTACTAGCTTTGTAAACTCATTGATGGTTGGAATAAGTCTGCTCGCGCGACTTATCAAAATAATAATAATCTCAAATTGAATGGCAGGTTTGTTTATGAAATCTCTCGTCTATTTTCTAGCGGCCACTTTTCTGGCGCTGGGTGGCCCAAGTTTTGCCCAGAATCTGGAGCCCGAATCGGGCGCGGCTAAACATTCGTCTAAAAACAAAGCTATAGAAGAAGTGCTCGTGACGGCGCGCAAGCGTCAAGAATCACTGCAGGACGTTCCCGTCTCCATAACACCCTTTACTGCCCAGGATATGGCGCAGCGTGGCTATACGGGTATGGAGGATATTGCGGCCGCAACGCCGGGCTTTACCTTTGACGGGAGCATCACCTCGGGGCACCACAGCAACGCCGTTATAAGAGGTCTGGCGCCGCAGTTTACGATTGCCCGGGTACAGAATGTTTCCTTTTTTATGGATGGTGTGTACATGCCACGCCAGAGCATGCTTAACATCGGATTGATCGATATGGAGCGTGTGGAGGTGGTGAAGGGGCCGCAAAATGCGCTATACGGTCGCAATGCTTTTGCCGGTGCGGTTAATTATATTCCGCAGGCACCTACAGAGGAATTAAGTGGTTATGTTTCGCTAACAGCGGGCAGTGATGAGCGGGAAGATTTTCGAGTGGCCGTCAGTGGGGCGCTTACTGCGGGCGGCAGACTGTCGGTGCGCCTTGGCTACGGTCAAAGCCGCTACGACGGGCATACCAAAAATGATCACCCCGTCGCTGACGCAAACCCGAGCGGCCCGAATACGCGCGGGCGGCTTGGCGGTTGGGAAGATGAAGCCATCAATGTTGGTTTGAGTTTTCAGGCTACGGACGACTTAAGCTTTCGAGTGGGCTACTACCGCAGTGAAGCCGAACGTGAAACGCAGCCCGGATATATGATCTCGGGTGTTGGTGCTGCGGGATTTGGCTTGCGCACCGAGGCGGAGAATGACCTCAATTGTAATTTTTCGACCCAGCCCGACATTAGTGGCAACCAAATGGTCAGCGGCAATACGCTTTTCTGTGGTGAGCTGCCGAATGCTGCATCTGATGTGACTTTCCGCACGGTGCCGGGCATTGTAATTGATCCTCGGGGCATGGGTGCCTTGGCCGACACAGACTTTTATACCCTTGCTGCAGACTGGGCTCTCGGAGAGAATCTCAGCGCTCATTACCTGTTTGGCTACGCACAGCATTTCTCTGAAACGACCGGCGGTCCGGGCGGCGAAGATCCGATTTTGGGCCAGCGTATTGCGACCAATATCCCCTTGTCAGCAATGGGCGGGGAAAACGGGATAACCCGCATAAATTCATTCAGTGGACGACCCAATGTTGATGTTAGAACCTTCTCGAATGAGCTGCGCTTAGACTGGACCATGAGTGAGCGCACCTTGATTAGTGGCGGCGCCTATTACTCAGTGGTGGAAGATACCGAATGGGTGCAGTTGTTTTTAAACACCCTGTGTAACGCGGATTCGCAGCAAAACATTGAAAACTGTAACACCCCGACTTCAGCGCCTTCGCCAATTTTGGCGGAAGCGAGTGCTACCGCGCCGATCGTTTGGGATCAAGGCAGTCGTCAGCACGCGAGCGCTAAAGGCGAATTGTCTGAATTCGAAGACAGAATCAGCGCGCTGTTTGCGTCAGTTAGCATAGATTTTACCGAGCGCCTCGCGGGTACCTTTGAAGGGCGCTATAGTGTCGAGCAGAAAAGCGTTACCAGGCTGACCGATTCGTTTGCGATTGCAGACGGGCAGAGTTACACCTATACCGCTGGCCAAGACCCGATTCTTCCCCTGCCACCAGACAGTGTAAGTGGCAACGGCAGCCGTCGCCCTGATCAAACCACGCTGAATGATGGCATTATTGTGCCGCGTGACAAAAAGACATTTCGTTACTTCACTCCGCGCGTGACTCTGGATTACCAGCTTAACGAGGATCAGAAACTCTTTATGGCGGTGGCGCGCGGGCTGAAAACAGGCGGCTTTAATAATGCCGAGGCTGCCTCGCAGCTTACCTATCAAGTGTCTGAAAGCTACAGCTTTGAGCTCGGTTCAAAAAATAGTTTTCTCGACCACAGTCTGATCTTGAACGGAGCACTGTTTTATATCGATTGGCTCGATTTGCAGGGCTCCCAGCCACCTGTGAATGCATCGTTATCGAGCAGTGATCTGATTGCCAATATCGGCGACGCGACGAGCTATGGGCTCGAACTCGAGCTGAATTACAACGCCAACCAGTACTTTAGTGTCGATGCAGGCTATACCTTCAACGATGCGAGCTATAAGGATGGCGTTATTTATTCGCCGGCTAAAAACCGCATAGATTGTGCCGCGTCAAATATTTGCCGGGCCGATGGCGATGTGGGTGGTAGCCAAATGCCTCGCAGCTCCAAGCAGCAGGCCAGTGTAGGGCTGAACTTCAATGCGCGTTTAGCGGCCGGCTGGGCAATGAATGCGCGCTTGGATGCAAATTACCAGTCGAAGCAATTTGTTACGCCGCTTAACGTTACGACCATTCCCGAGCGGACAGTCACCAACGCATCAATTAATTTCAGCAGTCCGGACGATCGCTGGAATGTGAACTTCTGGGGTAAAAATATTCTTGATGAAGAGGTGGTTGCGTATTCGTTTTATATCACGATATTCAACCAATACCTGGTTAGCAAATTGCCGGGGCCGTCCTACGGGGCGACCTTGAAATATAGTTTGTAGAGTATGAGTTTGATTCCGGACATTATCAGGCAGTCTTTTTCTCAGCAAAAGGGCGACTCGACACAAGCGTCAGATCGCAGCGCTTTGGATTTATCTGACCCCTACGATAATTTGTATGGGTTTGGAAAATTGTGGGCCGGTTACGATGCGCCGGTGGTCGGTGCATTTCATGGTTTGATGTTTGCGATGATCGGCAATCAGCGTTTGCAGCCCTTATTTGGTTACTGCGGCTTCGGCATTTTCGAGTCACGTTTGGAGCCCAACGGCAATGTGCGCCTGCGCGGCAAGGAAGTGGGCTACTTCAGCGACCCGCGCACGGGCGACATTCTGGAACAGTGGCAAAATCCTTTTACGGGTGAGACCGTAAAGCCCTTTAATTTTTTGAATGACAGAATTCGTGGAGTACTTGGCCCGCAAATGCCGCGCTTTGATTTCGGCGATGGCAATGACGCTCCGACCTTGATGAATGAAGCCACCGCAGTAGTGAATGATGATGGCAGTGTGCCATTCGTATTGCCTTGGGAGCGCTGTGGAGATCGCACTCTGTTGTCCTGGGACTATACCCACCGCTACCGTAATCCGGTGACGCCAGAGAAGTGGCCGAAGGCTTCGACAGGTGAGTTTATTAACCCTTCCGAGCATTTTACCTTCAGTGTCGACAGCGCGGCACTCGAAGATCGCAGTGTTGCTTCGCTTGACTATCACTGTGGTTTTTCCCGGCTTTCGCCATGGTGGCCCTGGATGCGTATGGGGCAAAGCGGGGTAGACGGCATATTATTCGGGCGCATGCATTCACACAAAAGCGCTCGCGGGTTTGATGATGTGCCAGCCAAGGTTCGAGCCTACACTGAAAAGCATTACCCGAGTTTTTTGGAGCCGTCACAGGACTGGGACGATGGCTCCCCCATTGGAACGTGGGAGGCCTACGCGCGCGATATGCCTCCGGAGATAAGGGCTTAAATAAAGGAGATAAAATGGCCAATATCAAAGCAATATGTGAAGTTCTGGAAGGAAAGATTCGCGGGAATGCGGTGGCGGTAAGCCTTTTTGAAAAGGACATTCCGCCCCAGTATCAAGGCTTAAAAGTAGACCCATGCCAAATTCTGCGCCATGCGATGGATGACGGTAAATTGGCCTATTTTGATCGCGAGCATCAGGACTGTGTGCACGGTGCTTTTATCACGGGTGTTCACGAGGGCAATGAGCAAATACGTTCTGGCCGAATTCTGACCGACTATATCCCAGCCTATAATATTGATTCGGCGTATGCCATGAATTCGGGTAAATTTGTACTGCCACAAGGAACCGTGCGCGCAATCGGCACGGCGCCTTTGGATAAGGTGCCCGAGGGCGTTGATATTAGCTGGATGGCACTTGTTTGTACTCCTGCCTGGGCCTGTCAGATTGCAGCCGCGCGCGCTGTAGAAGATGGTGTACAGCCCGGCTCAGCGGCCGGTGGTTCTTTCTGTACCGACCTTTTTGTCAGTCCGTGGTTTGAAGAAAATGTTGTTCTCACCCCCGGCGACATGGGTGGACGTATGAATAATAAGCTCAAGCCTGAAGAGCTGTTTGTCATTATACCGATGCGTTGGGCTGACAATTTGGTGAAAATTCTGGGCGAGATGCCTGACGTAAAAGGCATCTATGAGGCAACACGACCGGATGACTCGGAATACTGGGCGCGCCAGCGGGCGAAAGAAGCCAAGGCTGCGGCACGCAGTAACGAAGGGGCGACGCGTTTGGCTCAGGAAAAAGGCCTCAAGATCAGCATGGATTGGGAGAGCGAAGCGGTAGAGCTGGTAGCGAAGTCCCCCCGCTTCGTACGCGGCTTTGCAGTGGGCAATATCGAAGATTTCGCCGAAGAAAAGGGCTATACCCTGATTACCCGTGCCGTCATTGAAGAGCAGATGGAGAGCTCTGGCGTGGGTAAATACCTCAAATTTTTGCGCTAATTCCTTCTGGCCTGTCACCGTGCCTTCGCGAGCAGGCCTCGCTCGTAGCGTAAGCCAAGCTTAGGTGGGCGAAGCGCTAACTCACTTGCCCGCAGGACCCTGCCCTGCAGACGAGACTTTGCTGTAGAATAGCCAATCTTTTGGTCCGGGCGCTGGCTGCGGACGGTCATTGGCATACGGTTTTTGGCTTCAATGGACAACTACTCCGATATTCGACCCTATAACGATCAGGAAGTCGCGCCTGTATTGCAGCGCTTGCTCGCTGATCCGGAATTGCTCGACACCATGGCAAAACTCCGGGCACCGGCAGCACTGCGCCGCTTTCCGGGCCTATTGAGGCCGCTCGTTCGCTGGGTCCTTAAGAAGCAACTGAGAGGGGTGAGCTCGGTCCGCGAATTCCAGATTATCGTCAAAAACTATATGGATTCGATGATTGAGACCACTACGGCGAGCTTCACCGTCTCCGGGCTGGAAAACCTCGACCGCAGTAAAGCGTGGCTGCTGATGAGCAATCATCGCGACATCGCACTCGACCCTGCCTTTGTGAACTACGCGCTCTACAGCAATGGTGGCGACACCGTGCGTATTGCGATCGGTGATAATTTGCTGGCGAAGCCCTTTGCCGCTGATCTAATGCGTTTGAATAAGAGTTTTATTGTTAAGCGCTCGGCTACCGCGCCGCGGCAGATGTTGGCGGCATTCAAAAATCTGTCGGCCTATATTCGCCATTCCCTGACAGAAGAACGCGCGACGATTTGGCTCGCGCAGCGTGAAGGACGAGCGAAGGACGGCATCGATGTAACGGAGCCGGCTATTATCAAGATGCTGTGTATGAGTCAGCGCAAGGGCGAAGAAGAGTTCGGGCCGTTTATTCAGAGTCTGGGTATTGTGCCGGTGGCGATATCCTATGAATGGGATCCTTGCGATGCGGCCAAAGCACGTGAGTTAAGTTTGCGCGAAAGTCAGGGCAAATACCTGAAGGCCGAGTTCGAGGATCTACAGAGTATCGGTCTGGGGATCAGCGGGCAAAAAGGCAAGGTTCATGTGCATTTCGGGAAGCCTCTAGAGGACGACTACAGGACACCGATTGAGGTTGCCGCGGCGGTTGATGCCCAAATTATTGAAGAGTACCGTTTACAGCCAAGCAATATCTGGGCTTACGAGCAGCAGTGCGGCAATGACGATTGGCGGCGCCTGCCCGGTGAAGTGCTGACCGAATTGGGCGATCTGAGCGAGTCATCACGTGCGGCTTTTGAACAGCGTATGGCAGCGATCCCCGCGGAATTTCGTGAGAAGGCAGTAGCTATTTATGCCAACCCGGTTATTGCCAAGTTAGGCCGGCTGCCCTCCGCGCAGAGCGCCTAGGTGGTGGTAGACGCAAGCCTTAAAGAGGAAATTCAGGCGGCCTATTCCCGCTTTCTGGAAGCCAAAGATCTGAAGCCGCGTTACGGTCAACGCCTGATGATTGCCCATATCGCGCGCTCTCTTTCGGCCATCACTCACGATGATGCCGGGCACCGGAAAGGCGGCAAGCCGCTAGCCGTTGTTGAGGCGGGCACCGGTACCGGTAAAACGCTAGCCTATATTCTCGCAGCTCTGCCGATTGCCAGAGCGCGCGGCAAAACCCTCGTGATCGCGACCGCCACGGTCGCCCTGCAAGAGCAGATTTTGCTGCGCGACATACCTGATATCATCAGGCACTCCGGTCTGGATTTCGATTTCGCCCTTGCCAAGGGCCGTCAGCGCTATCTTTGCCACGCGCGTTTGGATCAGCAACTGTCTGGCGGTGGTGCCCAAAATCAGTTGCTCTATCCCGACGAGATAGCCGCCCAGCCACAGGCTCAAGAGCTGCATTTATTCCAGTCCATGGCCGATGCTCTGGCCAAAAACCAGTGGGATGGTGATCGCGACCAGTGGGCCGACAGCATTGAAGACGAGAGCTGGCAGCGCCTGACCACCGAGCCGGCCCAGTGTACTGGCCGGCGTTGCAGCTTTATTCGTGAGTGCGCTTTTTTTAGCGCCCGGGAAAACCTTCAGGATGTTGAAGTGATCGTCGCCAACCATGATTTGGTGCTGGCGGACCTGGCCCTGGGTGGTGGCGCTATTTTGCCGCCGCCGGAAGACACAATTTATATCTTTGATGAGGCCCACCACCTGCCGGACAAAGTGATCAATCACTTCAGCCACCAGGTACGCTATCACGCCTCTGAACGCTGGCTGGATCAGACCCTGCGCTCCGTGCGCGCCATGGCGGACCAGTTGTCCAGTCGCACTGGTTTGCGCTCCTCGGTTGAAAGTCTTGCCAGCAATATGGCGGTTCTGCTCGAGGCTATGCAAGCCGCAGCGCCCTTGATGGAGACATGGGTTGCTGAAGGGCTCGAAGCCACGGGCCGCAGCGATGTGCTGCGTTTTGAGCATGGCATCGTGCCCGAGCCAATGCGCAAACAGGCGACCCAGCTCATGCAGGCTTGTTATGCCGTTTTGGCCGAAGCTGAAGACCTGCAAAAGGTGCTGGAAGAGGCTCTGGATAAGCGCGAGGGGGATATAGATCGCGAGGTGCTGGAAGCCTGGTTGGCGGCCATTGCCACGGTGCAGCGGCGCGCAGAAGGGCAGGCGGGTTTGTGGCGCAACTATCAACTTGATGCCAGCGACGAAAAGCCGCCGATGGCGCGCTGGGTGCGCATGGTGGATAGTGCGGGCGGCATGCTGGATATGGAAATTAGCTGCAGCCCGATTCTGGCAGCCAATACCTTGATCGACACGCTTTGGAAGCGCTGTTACGCGGCCGTGCTGACCTCGGCAACATTAACGGCACTGGGTGATTTTGGTCGCATGAGCATGCGCGCCGGTTTGGCCGACATCAGCGAATGTACCATCGTACCCAGCCCCTTTCAGTACGCCGAAAATGCGGCCTTGGTCGTGCCTGCCATGGATTGCGATGCGGGCAATGCGCAGGCTCATACCGAGGCCCTGATTAGCATGATGCCGGAGTTACTGGCGCTGGAGCGCGGTAATTTGGCCCTGTTCTCGTCCTGGCGGCAGATGCTGGCCGTATACGAAGGTTTGCCGAGTGACATTCAGGAGCAGATTATCAAGCAGGGCGACTCTTCCAAGCACGAGATGCTGCGGCTGCACCGCGAGAGAATAGATCAGGGTGGGTGCAGCACCTTGTTTGGCTTGGCCAGTTTTTCGGAAGGGGTCGATTTGCCGGGCGATTATTGCCGCCACGTGATAATCGCAAAGATCCCCTTCGCACCGCCCGATGATCCGGTGGAGCAGGCGCTGGCCGAATGGATTGAGAAAAACAGAGGCAATGCCTTTATGGAAATCTCGGTGCCGGACGCTGCGCTAAAGCTGGTGCAGGCCAGTGGACGTCTCTTGCGCAAGGAATCCGACAGCGGGCGAATTACGCTGTTAGATCGACGCGTGCTAACCAAGCGCTACGGCCAGAAAATGTTGGATTCGATGCCGCCTTTTCGGCGAGTATTTGAGTGAGGGCCAATTGATTTACGCAGTGTCGGTTCGCCTGCAAGGCAGGCTCCTACATCGGAAATGAATTTTGTAGGAGACTGCCTAGCAGGCGAAGAAATCCGTGCGTAGTTCATTCGCGGGCAGGGTTCGCTCCTGCGGATAAGGATAGTTGTGTGGGAGCCTGCCCTGCAGGCGAAAGATCCGAAGAGGAAGCAAGCAACAGCCTGCCTCGCAGGCAAATAAAGCGGAGCGAATTGACTCAATGGGAAGCCGCCACGAAATTACGTCACTGCTGATTGATCTTGAAGCAAACCTGCGAAATAGCGGCTTGTGGGCAGCAGAGGCGCCTACGGCTGAAGCCTTGGCCAGTGCAGAGCCCTTTGCGCTCGATACCATGCCTCTTCAGAGCTGGTTACAGTTTATCTTCATCCCCCGGATAAGGCAGTTGCTTGAGGCGCGTGCGGCGCTGCCGAACACTTGTGAAGTGCTGCCTGTTGCCGAAGAAACCTTTGATAAAAACAATAAGGCGCTATTGGCGGTAATTGCGAAATTGGACAAGCTGATTAGCGAAGCCTAGCGGTTTGGGGTCAAACCGCTAGTGCAGAGGGGTATCTTGGGTCGACAAAGTCTTAGCAGTTCTAGTTTCCCTGCTTCATCGCCATAGACATGCGCACCAGCTGGGCCAAAGAGCGTGCGCCCATTTTTTCCATAACCCGGGCGCGGTGAATCTCAACCGTGCGCTGGCTGATGTCGAGATCAATGGCAATGACCTTGTTGGCTTTGCCGTCTACCATCATCTCCATCACTTCCCGCTCTCGGGGAGTGAGATCGCTATAGCGTGTCTCAATGAGTTGCACTTCTTTTAGCTCCTGACGGTTTTCAGCGTCCTGGGCTATTGCGGTCTGAATTTTGTCGAGCAGTTCCTGTTCGCGGTAGGGCTTTTGTACGAAATCAACCGCGCCCTGTTGCATGGCCTCCACCGCCATAGGGACATCTCCGTGGCCGGTGACAAAGATGATGGGTAGAATCGAGGTCATCGCATTCAGTTTGCGCTGCAGTTCCATGCCGTTCATGCCGGGCATGCGGATATCCAGTACGATACAGCCGGATAACTCCGGGTCGTAGACTTCCAGAAATTCATCCGCGCGCCCAAAGGACGATACTGTGTGCCCCAGCGATTCCAACATAAGCCGCAGTGAATCGCGTACAGCCTCGTCGTCTTCGACAATAAAGACCGTCGGTTCCGGTGTTGCCATACCTTACCCCATGTTCTCGGATTTATTTAAGGACGCGCTGAAATGCCAGCATCGGGCCTAGCATAACCCTCATTGTAGCGTTTGGAAAACTTTGGTAAAGCAAAGAGTTGCAGCATTGCAAGAGAATTTAAAGGGCTGGTGATCTCGGTGAGGCAGTTGTAGCATGGTTTATTACCGAAATCGCCGTCTCGGGCGGGAGCGAAATGCGGAAAAAACGTAGTCTGATTCAGATATATCTGGTCAGTATGATTGCACTGGCAGCTGTGCCTGTGGCGATTAACGGCGCCATCTGGATTGCCACTGAATATGACAGCTTTACCGAGCAGTCGAACAACCTTCGTAAAACCTTCGTCGAGTCGCGCACCGAGCTACTCAAGCGTGAGGTGAGCAAGGCTGTCGACTATATTGAGTACAAAAGCGCCCAGTTGAACCGGCGCCTCTCCCAGGAATTGCGGCAGGAAATGGCCGTCGCGCTGGCCCTCGTGGGCAATATCCACAAGGAAGCCGCCGGCACCGAGAGCAATCGGCAAATACTTGAGCGTGTTAAAAGCACCATATCGCCCCTGCGTTTTCACCAGCAGAAGGGCTTTTATTTCGCCTTAAGCGGCAGTGGAGAGACCTTATTGGCACCCCTGCACCCGGATTCGCGCGAACGTTTACGTCAAAGCGCCATTCTTAACGACTTTGCCCGCCGGGTGCGCGATTCGACCCGAGACAAGAATCAAAACTTACTGGAATTTCGCTTCAGCGACGGCTCAAATGGCAGTTCCGTCCGGCGTAACATCAGTTTTGTGTACTACTATCAGCCGCTGGATCTCTATTTGGGAGCCAGCGTTTATTTGCGCGACGAAGTGGAGCTTATCCAGCAAGAGGTCGTAGAGCGTCTGGCCGCGGTGCCCTTTGATACGAATAGTTCGGTACTGATTGTGACCGACAGCAGTGGCAAGCAATTAATTAACCCCTATAACCCGGCCATGGTGGGCAAGCTGCAACCGGGTATGGCTGCGGTCGCTCGGGAACTGCAAAAATCAGGGAGCCAGGAGGGTGCCTTGGTGGAGATGGAATGGCAGCGGCGAGACGATAAGGGCGTATCGCCAGCGGTTACCTTCGTGAGCTATCAGAGCGACTGGGATTGGCTGGTCGGTGCAGGCTTCTTTCTGGATGAGTATTACGCGCTGATGGATGCCGAGCGGCAGGCGCTGGAATCACGTATTTTTCGGCATACGCTATTTATCTCCTCAATCGCATTGGCGTTGATGTTAGTCGCGGCGCTGGTTGCGCGGCGCCTTGCCAGACTCAACGCTCAGGGCTTTCACAGATTTCAGGAGTTCTTTGCCCTTGCCAGTGAGCAATCCACTCAGATTGATGTCAGTGAACTCCCCTTCGCCGAGTTTGAGGAGCTTGCCCGCCATGCGAACTACATGGTGGATGCCCGCAGCCAGACCGAATATGCCTTAAAACTCAGTGAGCGACGATTTCAGTTGGCACTCGATGCCTCCCAAAGCCATCTTTGGGATCTGGATATGAAAAGTGACCTCATCATAGTCGGTGAGGGCTTTTACAAGATGCTGGGTTACCCGCATCCGGTTGATGGCACGCCGATGCAGCGCTTTGGCAATATTTTCCACAGCGGTGATTTTGCCGAAATGCGGAAAGCACTCGGCAGTGCAGATGTTCAGGACCGGGGCATTAGCATCGAATTCAGGGTGAGAGACAATGCGGGTGTATACCACTGGATTCTGACCCGCGGTGATATTGTGGAAACCGACCACGATGGCAGTCCCAAGCGCGCCATGGGCATTATGAGCGATATCACCGATCGCAAGCGCATGGAGGCCGAGCTGGTAAGCGCACGCATAGCGGCAGAAGATGCCAACCATGCCAAGAGCCAGTTTTTGTCCAGCGCTAGCCACGAGTTGCGCACGCCGCTAAACGGCGTACTCGGTTACGTGCAACTACTGCAACGACAGAAAAAGCTGCCCAAGGAGAGCCAGGGTTATCTTGATGCCATAGAAAACTGTGGCCAACACCTTCTGAACCTCATCAACGATGTGCTCGACCTGGCGAAGGTTGAAAGTGGCACCGTTAGTGTGTCGCTGCATACTGCCAATATACGTAATGTACTCACAGGTGTCGGCGACATCCTGAGGCAGCGCGCCGAAGCCAAGCATCTGGGTTACGAGCATAAGATTGCGGCCAAAGTTCCAGAAATGGTCCGGACGGATGAAGTCAAATTGCGTCAGATTCTGGTGAACTTACTGGGCAACGCGGTGAAGTTTACCGAGAAGGGAAAAGTCACTCTGGATGTTGACTATGACCCGGACAGAAGAGCCTTGCTGTTTAGTGTGATCGATACGGGAGTCGGAATCCCGACGGATAAAATCAAGGAAATTTTTGAACCCTTCCGCCGCGTCAATGAACACGACGGCAAAGGAACCGGCCTCGGCCTATCCATATGTCGCAGGCTATGCGAGGCTATGGGTGGTTCGCTGACAGCGAGCAGTGAAATGGGTAAGGGCACGGTCTTTAGTTTTGATATACCACTGCCGGAAGATCTCCCGGATGCGGAACCCCTTCATCGCAAGCCGGAGAACAAGAAGGTCGGGATGGTTGATCGCCGCGTGGCGCATGGCTTGACCGTAATTGTCGCCGACGACAATGATGACAATCGCCTGGTATTGGCGGGGATGCTCGAAGGTGTCGCAAAAACGGTGTACGCCGCTGCCGATGGAACCGAGGTTCTGGCATTGTTGGCCAAGCACAGGGTCGACCTGGTGCTCATGGACTATCGCATGCCGGAAATGGATGGTCTGGAATGCACCCGAAGAATAAAAGAAGATCCGTCGCTGCGCGACACAGTCGTTATTATGGTGACCGCCAGCGCCGGTCCTGACACGGAAATTAATGCGCAGGATGTCGGGTGCGATGCCTATTTGTCCAAACCCGTGCAAATGGATGAGTTGCTCGCGCTGATTACCCGCTTCTGCGGGCGCTCTAGTGACCTCGCGAATGGCAGAGGCAATGGCGATAGCGATAAAGTGGTTAAATCGGAACCGGTGGCTGTGGCGGAGAAGCCGGATGCTGACTATGTGCCCTTGCCGCAAGAAGAAAAAGAAGCGCTCCTTGGGTTGCTGGCGTTGGGTGATATTGCCGCGATGAACGACTTTTGTGCGAAGCATGAGCAGGGCGATTACGCTGCTTACGTAGGACAGGCACAGTCCTTGTTGCAAAACTTTGATTTTCAGGGATTAAAGAAATTACTGAATAGCTAGCATTGGGAATGACTGCGATGGATGAAAGTGTGAGCACCTCACGAGAGCAGATTTTGTTGGTTGACGACAACCCCACCAATCTACAGGTGCTGTATAAAACACTTGAGGATTGCGGACACACCTTGCTTGCTGCGCGCGATGGCGAGCAGGCCTTGTCGATCGCCGCCAAAGCAATTCCTTCACTCATTTTGCTCGATATTATGATGCCCGGCATGGATGGTTTTGAGGTGTGCCGTCGCCTCAAAGCCGATCCGGAAACACAGAATATCCCGGTTATTTTTCTGTCGGCACTCACGGATACTGACGCCAAAGTGCAGGGCTTTACACTCGGTGCCGTAGACTATATTTCCAAGCCATTTCAGGGCGATGAAGTCAAAGCCAGAGTTCGCACGCAATTGCGTATCTACCGTCTGGAAATGGAGCTCGCGCGGCGCAATGCCGAGCTAGAGGATGAAAACCGACAAATTATTAACGCGGTCTCGGAGAGTATTATTGGTCTGGATAGCAAGCTAAGAGTGACGAGCCTGAACCCTCAGGCTGAGCGCTTGCTGGGGCGCAAGTTACAGCAGTGTATCGGAGAGCCGCTGGGCGAGGTGCTTGAATTCAACGAACATGCTGAACGCATCGATGAAGCGTTGGCCGAGCGGAGCAATATTTCGCTGGAGGAGGTTGAGGCAACGAGTTTGGCTAATGCATCGACCACAACGGTGGCGATGTACGGCTCGCCCCTGGAAGATGGCGGCATGGTGCTGGTTATGCGCGATATAGGCGAGTGGTTAGAAAGCCAGCGCGCCCTCAATGCCGCGCGGGATGAATTACACAATCAGCGTCAGCATCTGGCGCACATGGAACGATTGAGTACCGGCGGTGAGATGGCCGCCGGTATCGCCCACGAAGTTAACCAGCCGCTCACGGCGGTGAGTAATTATGCGCGTGTCGCGCAGCGATTTTTGGAAAATAGCGAAATTGATCGCGACAAATTGACTGAGGTATTGGAGAAAATAGTTGTTCAGGCCAAACGCGCATCCGACGTTATCCAGCGCCTGCGCAGTTATATTCAAAAGCCGACAGCGGAAGGCCGTGTCCCGCTGGATATGAATACCGTGATACAGGAAGTGGTGATGCTCGCCGAAGTGGATTCGCGCATCAATGAGGTGGATATCAGTTTTGATCCGACACCGGATTTGCCGGCAACGGTGGCCGATGATGTGCAGGTGCAGCAAATTGCCCTGAACCTGATACGTAACGGCATGGAGGCGATGCGAGGTGCCCCCGTTGATTTTGGCGGCGTGCGCGTGCGCACCTACCGCGAAAACGACTTCGTCGGCTTCGAAGTGCTTGACCGGGGATGTGGTCTTAGCGCGGAGATGGAGGAGAAGCTGTTCTCGCCCTTTGTGAGTACAAAAGAAGGCGGCATGGGTGTTGGCCTATCTATTTGTCAGGCGATCGTACAGGCTCACGGTGGCAGTATCGGCTATCGCGCGAACCCTGACGGTGGCGCGATATTTTATTGCCAGTTTCCGGTTCGCGCTGCGGCCTGACCTTCGGCGTGTGCAAGGCACAAAGTGCGGAGCTCAAAGCGACGGACCGCCAATAACTCCCGGTTTACTGGTCGCTCCACTGCCAATCGGCAAACTGTTTACGTAGTTCCAGTTTCATGAATTTCCCGGTTGATGTTTTCGGAATTTCTTCGACAAAAGCTACGTCGTTAGGAATCCACCAATTCGCAAACTTGCCGCGCAGATGCGCTTTCAACTCTTCCCGACTTACATCCGCTCCGGGTTTTTTTACCACCACAGCCAGAGGACGCTCCATCCATTTCGGGTGTGCAACGGCGATAACGACGGCTTCGGCAACTCCAGGGTGAGCCATCAATTCATTCTCAAGCTCTACGGAGCTGATCCATTCGCCGCCGGATTTGATCAGGTCCTTGGTCCGGTCTGAAATCTGTACGTAGCCCAGCGGCGTGAGACTGGCGACATCACCGGTGCAGAACCAGCCGTCGTCGGTGAAGCTGTCGGCGGAGTCCGGGCGTTCGTAATAGCTGGCGCTGATCCAGGGGCCGCGTGCCTGTAGTTCACCCACGGTTTCCCCATCGCTGGGCGCAACAAGGCCGTCATCGGTCATGATGCGCAGTTCGACGAAGGGCAGTGGAATACCGGCGCGTGCACGGTAGCGTGCCTGTTCGCTCTCATCCAATTCGTTTATTTCCGGGCGCATGCTGGACACGCTGGCGATGGGTGAAGTCTCGGTCATCCCCCAAACGGTTTGCAGGGTTACGCCGATGTCTCGGAATTTTTCGATAAGCGAGGATGGCGTTGCCGAACCGCCAACAAACATGCGCAGCGGCTTGTGGAGCTGCCAGCGATCCGGTGCTTTGGCGAGCTCATCATGCACGCGCATCCAAATGGTGGGAACACCCGCCGTGAAATTGACTCCGGTCTCGCTGTACAAGTCGAGCAGACTCACCGCATCCAGATGCGGCCCCGGCAAAACCTGACGCGCTCCCACCATTGCTGCGGCGTAGGGCAAGCCCCAGGCTTTGGCGTGAAACATGGGTACCACGGGGCAAATGGTGTCGTTGAAAGACAGGTTGCCGGCATCGGGCAGGGCAAAACCCAGGGCGTGTAACACTGAAGAGCGGTGTCCGTATAAAACGCCCTTGGGTTTGCCTGTTGTGCCCGAGGTGTAGCACATACCGCAGGCCCAGTTTTCGTCTATGTCGACGGGTTCGGGGATGTCATTGCCGCTGGCGAGAAAGCGTTCGTAATCTTCGAATTCATGGGCTTCAAGGCTATGTGCTTCGCCGCCATAGTTCAGCACGATAATGCGCTCGAAGTTTACTTGTTCCTTAAATTCTTCGAATAAGGGCAGGAGGATGTCATCGATTATGAGAATCCGGTCGTTGGCGTGATTGACGATGTACGCGATGTCATCCGCATGCAGGCGCAGGTTTAAGGTATGGATAACCGCGCCGATCATTGGAATGCCAAAGTAGCATTCCAGATGCGCGTAGTGATTCCACATCAGTGTGGCCACGCGATCACCAGGTTCGATACCTGCTTTTTGAAGGGCACTGGCGAGCTGCCTGGCTCGTGCACCGATTTGCCGGTAGGTGCTGGAGTGAAGGGTTTTATCGGGAGTTTGGGAAATGACTTCCACCTCGCCAAACACAGTTGAGCAGCGCTCGAGAATTGTGTTTAGCGTAAGCGGAAGCTGCATCATAGTTGAATACAGCACGATATTACCTTTGCGTTTTCTTAGAGGCGTATTTCGCCACTGGTATGTAGTAAGGGGACATCACACTGAGCTAAGCCACGCTCGAAGTCGCTGCCTTTGGGGTTGGCCATAAAAAAGTTGTAGCTGGCGACGGTTATGTTCGGTCCAATCGGGTCAACGAAATTGCCTTCAGGATTGCCGCCAGGGTAGTTATGCAACAAGCCATGAATAGACCAGAAATCCAGCAGCGGACATTCGTTAGCATCAACATAGCGCTCAATGGTAAAGGGGTAGTTTTCGAGAGCTAACACGCCGCCAAGGCAGGGCGAGTTTTGATTTCTTACGCAGGTATCGCCTTCGTCGCCGGCGTTGTCCAGTAATCCGCCTTCCTGACTAAAATGCAAGGTCTCGGCGGGAAGCCGCTTGACCGATGAATCAGCCTTGCCGTTATCAATCAGGTCGTTCGTGCCCAGCCATTGCTGTTTGCCACTGACGGCTAAAGGGTAGGGCGTAATTTCGTCCGCTGTTCCCTGGAAAAAAATGACGGGAATGCGTCGAGCGTTGATGCCCATAGCCTGATAGGCCAATGCCCCGCTCGCGTCGCTGCAGGCCGGGTATCCGCAGCCAGCCACAATGGCGGCAGCTGCATAGATTTCAGGGTAGTTGGCTGCCATGGCGCTCGTCATGATGGCACCGGCAGAGATACCCGCAATGAATACACGATTCGGGTCGAGCTTCAGGTCGGCTCGCGCAAGTACCTCTCGCGTAATGTTGGCGATAGTTTCTACTTCGCCCGTGCCGCGATTGATATGCTCGGGTCTGAACCAATTCCAGCAATTAACGCCATTGCCGTCGTTTACATGACCGTCGATCTGGTTGGCGAGATCGGGGTCATCATTGGGATTCTTTTGCTGCGGGTAAAGTACGACAAATTTTTCCTGTTCGGCCAGCTCATTCCAGCGTGTGCCAACTGCAACAGACTGAGACGTTTGGTTGCAACCGTGCAGAAAGACCACGAGCGGTGCGTGGTGTTTCAGTGATGATGGCGTAAATACTGAATACTTTCTTTCGGGCAGTCCCACTTCCGAGTAGGAATACTCTGTAAAGGAGGGATCAGTATGACTATTGCCATGCGCCAGCACGGTGGGCGTGATGAAAGCTGACAGCATTAAGGCGAGCCCGGCGAGCATGTTTGTATTTTTATGTGTAAGCATTATGTGGCCCCTCAGAAGCGCCAATCGAATTGAGCATACATTGTGCGCGGTTGCTCAGCGATTTCAACGAATACGCCGGAAAAAAGGTCGCCCTGGCGTATACCGGTTTTTTCATCTGTCAGGTTTTCACCTATGATTTTCAAGCTCCAACCCTGCGAGGGGTGTGCTACGCCTATGCTGGCTTTGTAGCGCTCAAAACCGTCCTGTTTTTTACGTTCGTCCAGATCGACGTCGAGTAATTGCTCTGAAAATTGTTCAATAGTCGCGCTAGCCGTAAATTCCAGGCCACTTTCGAAGAGGGGGACGCGAACCAGGCCGGTCAGGGTGTTGTTCCATTTGGGCGCAAAAGGGAATGGCTTGCCTGTCGCATTGCCACAATTTGGATCATCCGTTTGATCGGGAGGACATTCATTGTCGGTAAATTTAAGATACTCGGTTTCGTTGTAGCCGAGGGTGCCGATCAAGGTAAACCAGTCGGTGGCGAGCCATTGGATATCACCTTCCACACCTTTCGAGCGCGCTTCGGCGGCGTTTTTAACCAGGGTTACACCAATGCCGATCGTGGTGCGTTCCGGTGCACGGCTGAGTACCTGGAAGTCATCGACGTCCATCAGGAATATTGAGAGGTTGGCCACGAGAGTGTTGTCCAGCCAATTGGTTTTTGCGTTAAGGCTCCATTCGGTGGTGTATTCCGGGTAAAAGACGAGTTCGTCTTCTACCGCGCGAAAGGCAAACGCGTTAAAGCCTCCGCCTTTCACGCCTTCGGCGCGGTGCAGGAACAAGCTGAGGTTGTCGCTAGGCTGCCAGTTAAGGGACACTTTATGCTGGAACTGATTCTCATCTTTTTCGCGGGAGGCTTCGAATTCGTCCAGTCCTGCTTGTGGCAGTACAACGGCCGGTTGGTCCTGATTGAAAAACTGCTTCCACTTGGCTTCTTTGGTTTCTTCGCCGTAGCGCATACCTAGCTGCAGGGTCCAGTCTTGGACAAATTGCCATTTAAACTCGGCAAATACGGCCTGTGATTCCGCTTTCTGCTCATAGGTTTGGGTGACGTCTTCGACCAGCTGATCTTCGCCCAAGGGTGGCAGTAATGAGAATGCACTGGCGCCACCATCGGAGGCAGCTGCGGTAATCAGGCCCAAGTAAGAAGGTAAATCAAAGATGAATCGGAAATAGCTATCGTTGATCTGTCGGTCCTGATAGAACACGCCGGCAACGAAGTCGCTACTGCCCAAGTCTGCACCAAATAAACTTTTAAGACCGAGCAGGCCTTCCAGTGGCGGTGATATTACGCGGAATTCGGCGGTTGTCGTGGGGGACTTGTCGCCGCCCAGACCCAGTGTTGCCGGTGCCGGGGTGAAATCTGTGTCGAGGCTCAGTGATTGTTCCAGTACGGAATGGCCGCCAACAAAGACCAGACCCCAATCGTCGATATCGTAATTGATTTCCATATTGAAGGTTTTGATATTCACGGATCGGCCGTCCTGGTCGTCCAGTGATGCGACGTGGTTGCCCTGTTCGAAATCGGTATTGGGGTCGTAGGCACGTAAAAATTCTTTTACATCCTCAGAGGCGCGAATAATTTCAAAGCCTGTACCCAAATCCGTCAGGTCAACGTCCTCCCAAGTTAATTTTAAACTGGCCCCGACAATATCGGGGATGTCGAGTTTGAGGCGATAGCCATCGCGGTCGTGGCCGCGAAAATTTTTCTGGGCTTTCGGGTTGACGTCGTCTGTCGTATTTTCAATAAAACCGTCCCGGGTGTCGGTGAAGGCAGCCAGACGAAAGCGCATGACTTCAGGGATTATCGGGCCGCCGATACTGGCTTCGTAGCGCTCGCGTTTGAAGTCGCCGCCCTGGGCACTGAAGTTGCCGCGGAAGTCGTCGCTGGGGTCGGCGGTGATCATGTGAATCAAGCCGGCGGTGGTGTTTTTACCGAAGGTAGTACCCTGCGGCCCGCGCAGCACTTCGATCCGCTTCAGGTCGAAGGTGGCCGCCAGAAAATAAGGGATGCGCGTGTAGGGGATGCCATCTATGGCCAGCCCCAGCGGCGGCTCAAAGGCCTTGTTATTGTTATTGAAGGTAAACCCGCGTGCGCGGGGCGCGGCGAAAAAGCCTGCCTGCTCAACGGCCACGTTAGGCACGTAGAGAAGTGCTTCGCGCAGGTCAGTGACCCCTTGTTCCACCATAAAGTCGGCGGTCAGGACCGACATGGAGATCGGGATATCCTGCACCGCTTCATCGCGTTTCTGTGCCGAGACAATAACCTCCTCGATAACGCGAACTTTTTTAGTGGTGCTCTCGGTCTGCGCCGCCACCATCGTGCTACTTAGGGAAAGCGTGCAGCACAGTGCCCTGAGAATGCCTGCGGATCGGTTTTTCTGCTGAGCCATGCCCGAATACTCCTGTTTTTATCATTTTATTATTGGGGCCCCAGTCCGGAGGCCTGATTCCATGCGCCTCGCGCGACTTAGGCTTTTGTGTCGACGAGACGACAAGCGAAGCGTTGATAATTGCGGACGATTTCGTCGATCGTTTTTTCGTGTTTCTCCGAATACCAGTGCGCAACGCGCATACCCATCGCGCCAATAGCGGCACCGGCCAGCCAGGGGTCGAAGTCTTGTCCAAAGTCGCCCTGGGCCTGGCCGCGCCTGACAATATTCATTAGCAGCTCGGTTGACTGCTCGCGCAGTTTCAGCGCCGGTGTGACATCTTCTTCGGATAGGGCATGTAATTCGTGGTTGACCAGCAGCGCCAGCATTGGAAATTCGGCGTGAAAGCGAACATGGCCGCTGACGTAGGCACGAAGTTGTTGCGTGGGCGCGGGCTCGCTATTGAGGACGGCGTCTTGCACGTACTGGAAGTGCTCCTCGTGGCCGATGTTGAGCAGCTGTGCGAGTAACTGCTCCTTGGATGAGTAGTGTGCGTAAATTGATGCCGGTTTTAGGTCTGCGGCTGACGCGATGTCGCGAATAGAGGCTCCGGCGTACCCCTTTTCTGCAAATAGGCGCAGAGCAACATTCAGGATGCCGGCTTTCGGGCCCGGCGGAGTGACATCCGCAGGCAGGGCGATGGTTGCGCTGGCAAGCCGGCGTACGTTGTTAGCGCTCGACAGAATTTGGGTTGGCATGCGTTTGGTTACCGTCGCAAGAACGAACGTTAGTTTTTTATTGTTGATATTTCGCGATTGTATCTGTATTTTTCCCAATGTCAAACGAACGATCGTTAGTGTTTTGTTGGTTGGGTCAGCCCTCTGGCGCAAGGAATGGCCGATCGTCGAGTCTCATAAAGATAATAAGAGGAACAGGATGCCGAGCTATCGCAGTGTTGAAGTAGACGTTGAAGGCGGACGTCTATATGCGGGGATATGGGGCAATCGTGGCCCTGTCGTGCTGTGTTCTCACGGCATTACGGCCAACCATATATCGTTTCAGACCCTGGCCGAGCGCATGGGGGGGGAGTTTCAACTGGTGGCGCCGGATCATCGCGGGCGTGGCCGGAGCAACGCAATCTCCGGCCCCTGGGGCATGAAGGCTCACGCGGCGGATATGATCGCTTTGCTGGATGCGCTATCGCTGGAGCGGGCCGATGTCATGGTGGGGCACTCCATGGGTGCCTTTATCTCGGTGGTCACCCAGGCTCAGTACCCTGATCGTATCGGCGCCCTGCTGCTGGTGGATGGCGGCCTACCGCTAAGTGACGAGTTGCCGCCCGGGATTACGCCGGAGCAATTGGTGCAATTGATAATCGGGCCGGCGATGGAGCGTCTGGATATGCGCTTTGCGTCCATCGATGATTACCTGAATTTTTGGCGTAAACACCCCGCCTTTCAGCGCAGTGAAGACTGGACTCCAGCCTTGCTGGACTATTTTCATTACGACCTCATTGGCAAGGCACCTAACTGCCACTCCGCCGTTAATAAGGCCGCCATATTGGGCGATGCCGAGAGCCAGTTAATGAGTGGCGATATTCCTGAGGCCCTGGCAAAGATGTCTGGCTCCGTGCGCTTCCTGCAAGCACCGCGCGGCATTATGGATGACAAGCCGCTTTATCCTCTGGAGCGTTTGGAAACCCTGCGTGAACGCTTGGGAAATTTTGATTACCGGTCGATCGATGATGTAAACCACTACACCATCGTTCTGGCTGAAACCGGCGCCCAGGCAGTCGAGCAGGAAATTCGTGCGCTGCTGTAAAGCGCAAGTCTGCTTGTGTTAGCGTAGGGGCGCTGCCTGCCTCACGCTTCTAGCGCGCCAAGCAGGCGAGTATAGGATTAAATCCCTGCGAGCCTTGATAGCCATGCCGAAGTTCATCATCCTTGCCGCTGTAATCTTTTTTATCACGGCCTGCAGTAGCACCCGCTTTGCCTACAAAAACGCGGATCGGTTTATCAATTGGGCCCTTGACGATTTTGTTGAACTCGACAGGCAGCAGCAATCGGCATTTGATGAATCGCTGCAGGGCATACTGGCCTGGCATTGTGAACATGAGTTGCCGCGATATCACCTGTATCTGAGCGATCTGGCCACAGTGCTGGGCGAGGGCTCGACCCCGCGTCTGACGCAGGGGGAGCTGCAATCTTTCAGTGAGCGCGCGGTTGACGCGTGGTCTGCTCTGCTGATCAAGACTTTGGATGAGTCCTCGCCGCTAGTGCAGGGCTTTAGTGAGGCGCAGGTCGCCAGCGTGATCGCTGAGCTTGAGCGCCGGAACCTGCGCTTTTACAAAGACTATGTCGAGATTGACCCGCCCGCCTTGGAAAAAGCGCGGGTAAAGCGCGTAAAAGATGCAATGAAGCGCTGGGCGGGCAGCATTAGCAAGGAGCAAATGCAGCTGGCTCTTGTCTGGGCCCGGCAGGCGGACAATGTTTACGGCTTGATCTATGAGCGGCGAGAAAAGTGGCGTGGGCGCTTGGCGGAGCTACTGCAGCGCAGGGGGGAGGCGGGCTTTACCGAGTCGCTGCGCGAACTCACGCTCCACCCCGAGCGGCTCTACGCGCCGGCAGAGAGGGAGCGCTTGCTCGCGAACCAGCAATCGGCGCGTGAGTTGCTATTGGCTCTCGAACAGAGTTTAAGTCTGAAACAACGTCGCCATTTACTTGCCGAATTGGCTGCAATCGCTGAAGATATCGAACGTTTGAGCGCGCCTAATTGTCGTTTGAGCGAGCTTTGAAGTTTCGCAGTCGTAGAAAGATAGTCAGCTATGCAAACAGCTCCCAATATTTTTGATCACCCATGGATCATCCGAAATCTTACCCGAGTGTCGCTTTTTGCGATGAAGTGGCGGAGGTGGTCGCTGCATGTCGAGGCGCCTGCCGAGCGCAAATACGTTCTTATCATCGCTCCGCATACCAGCAATTGGGATTTTCTGCTGATGTTCCCCGTGGGTTTGCTGCTGAAGCGCCGCGTTAAATTCATGATCAAGCACACGCTCTTTGTCGGGCCGATGGGCAGTGTGTTGCGCTGGCTGGGCGGTATTGCGGTCGAGCGCAGTAGTTCACACAATTTTGTGGATCAAATGGTAGGAGAGTTTGAAAGGGCGGAGGAAATGGTGCTGATTATTGCGCCTGAGGGCACTCGCAGCCGGGTTGAAGAGTGGAAGCGCGGCTTCTACCACATTGCGCGCAAAGCCGGTGTGCCGGTAGTGCGCTGTTATCTTGATTTCGGGCAGCGCCGGGCAGGTGTCTGGCCACCGTTTTACGCCGGCGATGATGTCGAAGGCGATATTCGCAAGATTCGGGCTGACTACGATTCTGTTTCGCCCCGCTACCCCGAGAAATACGTGTTTCTGCGTGACCTGCAAAAAGTCTGAGCTGCGCTAAGCGCTTGCGCCTTAGGGCGATGGCAGTATACTTCGCAGCTTCGAGTATCTGATTCAGCGTGGGCGACACTGTGGCAAATTCCGACTATCTGGCAAAAGCACGCGCTTTGGTGGCGGCGGGTCGTGAGCTACATGCACAGGGCTGGGTGCCCGCAACCAGCGGCAATTTTTCGATGCGACTCAGCGAAAGTTCGGCCCTTGTTACCGCCTCGGGTCGCCACAAAGGCAAGTTGAGCGAACACGATTTTCTTGCTGTTGATTTCGAGGGTGAGCCATTGGATGGCGGCAAGCCGTCTGCTGAAACCCTGTTGCATACCCGCCTGTATAAGCGATTCCCCAAGGTAGGCGCCGTTCTGCATTGCCACTCGCGGGCTTCAACGGTGTTGTCGCTACTGCTTGATGGTCAGGTAGTCCGATTGCAAGGTTATGAATTGCAGAAAGCCTTTGCCGGTGTGCTAACGCATGAAGGGGAATTGCTGATTCCCATTTTTGATAATACCCAGAATATTGCCGCTTTGGCGGATGACGTTGATCGCTACTTTGATGAGCATCCGGCTTGCCCGGCCTATGTAATTCGGGGGCACGGTGTGTATTGCTGGGGCGAGAGCCTGGACGCTTGCCTGCGTGAAGTGGAGGCGCTGGATTTTCTTTTTCAATGTGAGCTGGAGTTGCGTTCCTTGCGCACGCATACATCCTGATAGGGGTAGAGCATGAGTGAACTAAAAGTGTTCAGTGAGAGCCAGGCATCAGCGGTCTTGGAGCGTAGCACTGTTCCCGCGGAGATAGCTGCCAGCCTGAAAGCCGCAGGTATCCGCTTCGAGCAGTGGCGCACCGACAGTAGCGTGCAGGCGGGCGATGACAGTGCCGAGGTTCTGGCCGCCTATGCCAGTGATGTTGATCGTCTGGTCGCTGAAGAAGGCTACCAAAGCGTCGATGTAATTAGCCTCAACGCCAGCCATCCCGATAAGGCAGCACTGCGGCAAAAGTTTCTCTCGGAGCACACGCACAATGAAGATGAAGTTCGCTTTTTTGTCGATGGTCAGGGCCTGTTCTCACTGCACATAGGCGACAAAGTTTATGAAGTTCTGTGTGAAAAGGGCGACTTGATCAGCGTGCCGGCGAATACACCGCACTGGTTTGATATGGGGCCGGAACCCCATTTGGTGGCTATCCGGTTTTTTAATAATCCCGAGGGTTGGGTGGCGCACTATACCGGCAGTGATATCGCCGAACGCTACTCCCGGCTCGAAAGCTGATGCCGGAATTTTCAGGCATTAAAGCCGTCGTGACCGACATTGAAGGTACAACGAGTTCAATATCTTTCGTTCACGATGTTTTGTTTCCCTACGCCGCGGCTAAGCTGCCGGATTTTTTGCGCACAAAGGCGCAAGAGCCGCAGATAAAGGCATTATTGGTCGATGTTGCTGCCGAGGCGGGTCTGGCGCCCTCAGACTTGGAGGGCCAGATCGAGCAGTTGTTGCAGTGGATACGTGATGACAAAAAAATTACGCCGCTAAAAGCCCTGCAAGGTTTTATCTGGGAGGCGGGCTACCGGCAGGGTGATTATCAGGCGCACATGTATCCTGATGTTGCGCCGAGTTTGCAGCAGTGGCAGCGCGAGGGTTTGGGGCTTTACGTTTATTCTTCTGGCTCGGTGCTGGCGCAGAAATTATTTTTCGAGTTCTCTGAGGCGGGAAATCTGCTGCCTTTTTTTGACGGACACTTCGATACCGGTGTCGGCGGTAAACGCGAGGTTGAGAGTTATCGGGAAATTAGCCGGCAAATCAAAATGGCTGCTGAGAATTTGTTATTTCTGTCGGATATTGTCGCTGAACTAGATGCTGCGAGTGCGGCCGGATTTCAGGTTTGCTTGCTGCAACGGCCGGGAAATGCTGCTGTCGGAAAGCATAATTTTCCTGTGAGTGAATCGTTCTCTGACATCGAGTGCCGATTGGGCTAGCGAGCCGGCAGCACTTTTTTAGTCCTTTGTAATTTATTCTCCCTTTATAGTGCCTTCCCGCCTCGGGTCGGCTCCCCCCGTCAAGACGCCGTCGCGAATCATAATGGCGTGAAGCCCGGAGGTTTGCGGTTTTAGGCTGACCTTGTGGCCCAGGGTTTTCAGATGCTCTAGGAGCGCGGGGCTGCTGCGGCCCTCTTCCAATTCTAATTGTCGCCCCATATGGACGATGTGGGGCCCTGCTATAGCCTCAGCAAGGGCTACGCCGTTCTCCAGAACATCCCAAATGCTGCGCGCCACATAATTAATGATGCGGGCACCGCCAGGTGAGCCAATGACCAGGATGGGCTGGTCGCCTTCAAAAACGATGGTGGGCGACATAGACGATCGGGGTCGTTTGCCACCCTCGACGCGGTTGGCGACTAAACCCTTTTCGTTCTCGGGAATGAAGGAAAAATCCGTCAATTGATTGTTGAGCAGGAAGCCATCCACCATGATGCGTGAGCCAAAGGCGGTTTCTATGCTGCTGGTCATGCTAATGATATTGCCGTAGTCATCGACAATGGAAAAGTGGCTGGTAGAGGGTAACTCCGGTGAGGCAGCGTCAATATAACCAAGGGCTTTGCTACCCGGGGGCAGCCCTGCTGGCGCTTTCTGCATCGTCTTGTCGACTTTTATTAAGGCACTGCGCCCTTTCAAATAGTCGGCACTTATTAAGCCGGCGGTTGGCACCGTTACAAAATCCGGATCGGCGATATAGCGGCTGCGATCGGCAAAGGCCAGACGGGAGGCTTCGGCAAAGAGGTGCGCCTGATTGCCGGGTTCAGTATTGGCATCGGCAACATGCTGCAAGGTGCCAAGCAGGGCAGCCACTGTGGTGCCTCCTGAGGACGGTGGTCCCATGCCGCAAATTCGATATTGGCGAAATTCCCCGCACACCGGCTCACGCTGTTTAGCGGCATATTTTTTCAGGTCGGATTGGCTGAGTTTTCCAGGCCGGTTGGGATCTTCCTCAACGGCCTCGACGATATTTTTGGCGATGCGGCCATCGTAAAACTCCTTGGCCCCTTTTTTGGCAATTCGATCCAGCGTCTCCGCGTACGCGGGGTTTTTTAGCACAGTACCGATGGCTTTAGGTGTTTTGCCGTCGGCTTCAAAAAAATACTCAGTGATTTGGGGGTTGACTGCGACTCTGGGCATTTTAAGCAAGAGCTCGTGCAGCCGTGGCGAAATTTCGAATCCGCTTCGGGCCAGACTGATCGCGGGTTGAAACACACTGCTCCAGGGCAGTTTGCCGTGATTGGCATGCAGCGCTTCCAGCAGGGCGATAACGCCGGGTGTGCCTACGGCATGGCCGCCGATTACTGCGTCAAAAAAGCTCATAGGCTTTTCGGCCTGCATAAAATGGCTGGCGTCAACGGCGGCGGGAGCAGTCTCGCGCCCATCCCAAGTCGTGAGTAGTTTTTTCTCCTGCTCCCAGTGCAGGACGAAAGCGCCGCC
This sequence comes from Litorivivens sp., assembly GCA_041625575.1. Classification (GTDB taxonomy): domain Bacteria; phylum Pseudomonadota; class Gammaproteobacteria; order Pseudomonadales; family Spongiibacteraceae; genus Litorivivens. Next base: position 3,943 of record JBFJTG010000003.1, on the reverse strand, counting down.
ACCGATGCCCGATGATTGTGGTTCCACCAGGCCTAATACCAACTGTGCAGCAATGGCTGCGTCGGTCGCGGTGCCGCCCCAGGACAGGATTTTTTGGGCAGCGTCAGTGGCGTGCGGGTTGGCGGTGACCACCATATGCTTGATGCTAATGGCTTGCTTAATGGCTCCGTACCCCGACGCGGCTTCCGGGATGATGTCGGCTATAGTGGCGGTGGCAGTTATGGCGTCTGTTGTGGTGCTGGCTGCGGTATCAGTCGCTGCGTTCAGTGGCGAGAGTTCGGAGTTAATGCTGCAAAGTGCGAGCACACAGAGAGAGGGGAAAAGTAGTTTACGCATGCATTCAACTCCCGTGTGTTCGCTTTAGGGCCGACATTCTTCGGTGCTAATGTAAGCTATTGCCTGCTCAGGATGCCAGCTCTTGTATACGACTATACTTTGCCTGCAGATCCTCGGGCGATTCTTCGTGATCTGGGTCGAGTGGAATACAGTCTACCGGGCAAACTGTTTGGCATTGGGGCTCGTCGAAATGGCCGACACACTCAGTGCAAAAATCGGGGTCTATTTCGTAAATCTCGACGCCCTGATAGATAGCATTGTTGGGGCACACCGGCTCGCAAACGTCGCAGTTTATGCATTCATCAGTGATGAAGAGCGCCACGATGCTTCAGCCTTACCTGAACTTGCCGTTTAGTGCTTCGAGTACATGGGGAGGCACAAAACGGGAGACATCGCCGCCCATCCCGGCGACCTCGCGTAGCAATGACGAGGAGACGTAGGAAAGCCCTTCTCCCGGGGTGAGAAACAAGGTCTCAACCTCGGCGTTCATGGCGCGGTTCATGCGGGCAAGTTGCAATTCGTATTCGTAATCGGCCACCGCACGTACGCCGCGCAGAAAGGTATAGCACTCAAGACGCTTGGCGAGGTCGATGGTCAGGCCGGAAAAACTGACGTATTCGATACCGCCAATTCCGTCAAAGCATTTCTTGCAGAGCTCGATACGCTCTTCCACATTGAACAGGGGCTTTTTCTTTTCGCTCTGGGCTACAGCAATGTAGACCTTGTCGAAAAGCTTGGCAGCGCGCTCGACCAAGTCGACGTGACCGTGGGTTATCGGGTCGAAAGTGCCTGGGTAGATGATTGCAGTCATAACGCTACTAAAATGCCTTGATACTCAATGGGCATGCATCTTAACACGATGAGGCATGAGACTATACCGTCATACAGGCAGGGGCTTCAGCTGCGCTGACAGTGGCTGCAAAATACGGTGGCCCGCTGACCAAGGCGCAGCTCTTTGAGTGGGGATTTACAGACAAGGCAGGGCAAGCCGCCGCGGCCGTAAACGGAGAGCTCTTGTTTGAAATAGCCGGGTTTGCCGTCGCCGCCGACAAAGTCTTTGAGTGTGGTACCGCCCTGGGCGATGGCCTCGCTCAATACCAATTTGATCTCGCTTCCCAGTTTTTCGTAGCGTGGCTTCGAAATTCTCCCTGCGGCAGCAGTAGGGCGAATGCCGGCGCGGAATAGCGCCTCGTTAGCATAGATATTACCAACCCCGACCACAATGCGGCCGTCCATCACGTAGCTCTTAATGGGGGCTGTGCGCTTGCGTGAGCGCCTAAACAAATATTCCCCGTCGAAATCGTCGGATAAAGGTTCGGGGCCTAAATTGTCGAGCAGACTATGACTGGCGGTGTCACCCGGCAGCCAGTGTACCGAGCCGAAGCGACGAGGGTCGGTGTAGCGCAGGGTTTTACGGTTACTGAGCTGCCAGTCGATATGATCGTGCTTGGCTGCAGCGGTGCCGGCCTCAACAAAATAGAGTCGGCCGGACATCCCCAGGTGCACCATCAGGTGGCCGCAGTCGGTCTCAATCAGCAGGTACTTTGCGCGCCGCTTGACCGCGCAGATAGTCACACCTGAAAGTAGCGACGCCAATTTGGGGTCGACCGGCCAGCGCAGCCGGCCATCACGAACTGTGGTGCCCGTTATGCGCTGGCCTTTGAGGTGGGATTCGATGCCGCGGCGAACGGTTTCGACTTCCGGCAGTTCGGGCACAGTCTTTAGCTCAGCAACTTGGCTAGGCGCTCGACTTCCTTGATGTCGGCGGTGGCCGGAACGAGCTGAATTTCTTCTGCACCGAGGGCTTCGATTGCCTTGATTCCTTCAGCGATGGCTTCCGGATTGTTCATCTTCATCGTTTTCGCGACGGAGCGCGCTTCGTCTTCGCCGAAAATTTTCAGGTAGTCGAAAACGTAGTCCTGCAAGGCCTTGTCCGCGCCGTCTGCCAACGAGTACCAGAAGCCGCCCATGTGGTAAGGCTTTTCTTTTCGTCCAGCTTCCTGCCAGGCTTTGGTGGCAGAATCAAAAAAGTGCTTGATCAGGTCGGGGTTGCCGTCCATCGCAAAGCCATAGAGCCCGTCGGCCCATTGGGCCACGCGATTAATGCTTTTAGGACCCATCGAGCCCGCCAATATTGGAGGGCCGCCCGCTTGAAAAGGTTCGGGTCCAACGATGTCGGAACCTTCAAAGGCGCTTTCGCCTGCCCAGATGCGTTTCATTTGTGCAATCTGATCATCCATGCGTTGAAATCGCCCCTGGAAGTTTGCACCAACGGCTTTGTAATCCTGTTCTCTGCCGCCCACACCCACGGTTACGGTAACGCGCCCTTCGGAGAGCACGTCCAGTGTGGCGATTTCCTTGGCGGCCCATACGGCATTATGCATGGGCAGCACATAGAGTGAGGGAATAATGCGAACCCGCTCGGTCACTGCAGCCGCCGCAGCGAGGAAAGTACGCATTTCATAGGTGTAGCCGGTAATCCGTTCGCCGCAGGAAAGGCTGTCAAAAGGGCCGTCATCGATCGCCCGGCACCAGTCCAGTAGGGTTTTGCGGGTAATGCCGCGCTTCATATAGGGAATGCAAATACCGATTTTCATAAAAGTAGCCTTGTTTGTCGCTGAATGCGGATGACGAAAAATTTGAACGGCATTGTAGGAGACGATGGTCCGGCGGTGTAGCTGCCCTCGGCTAATGTCATGCTGGAAGTATGGCTAATTGTACTGTGCCGGGCGGAATAAGTCCTTTCTTGCGGGTGGCTATTCTACCTATACTCCAAGTCAGTAATGCAGAATTGAGCCATACAAAGGGGAGTTCAATGTTGGATGGTCTAATCTACGCTTTTTTATTCGATGGCAAAGGCGGGGCTCGGCCGCTGGACGCTGATCAGATTGATAACTGGAAAGAGGCCGATGGCCTGCTGTGGCTGCATTTTGATTACAGTAAACCCGAAGTGGCGAGCTGGCTCGAAAACAACAGTGGCTTGGATTCGGTGGCGGTATCGGCACTGCTTGCGGAAGAAACACGTCCCCGGGCATCCACGGCGGGTAGCCAGTTACTGATGTCGCTTCGCGGCGTTAACCTGAATCCGGGCGCTGATCCGGAAGATATGGTGTCAATTCGTATCTGGACCGATAACAAACGCATTATTTCTTCGCGCCGGCGGCGTCTGTTGTCGATGGATGACATCGTTAACTTTATTCACCGTGGAGAAGGCCCGAAAAATGCGGCTGAATTTATCAGCTTTCTGGCGTCGCGCCTCACAGCCCGCATGCATGATGCCATCGAGCAGGCCGAAGACGATGTGGCGGAATTGGAGGAAGAGGTGCTCACGGCTAACAGGCAAGCCATGCGTACGGAATTGTCTGCCTTGCGTCGGCAGCTAATTTCGCTTAGGCGCTATATGGCTCCGCAACGCGAAGCCCTTAACCGGATTCAACTTGAAGCGCCACCGTGGTTTGATGAATTCCAGAAACTGAGAATGCGCGAAACGGCGGATCGCATGATGCTTTACGTTGACGTGCTGGACAGTGTGCGCGAGCGCGCGGCGGTAGCGCAGGAAGAACTGGTCAATCAGTTGTCTGAAGAATTCAACAAGCGGATGTATGTG
>JBFJTG010000002.1:0-84998 GCA_041625575.1 Litorivivens sp. | reverse complement strand
GGTAAGGGTGAAAAGGTGCGGTAAGAGCGCACCGCGCGGCTGGTAACAGGCGTGGCGATGGTAAACCCCGCTCGGAGCAAGGCCAAATAGGAATCCTGAGCTGTGGCCCGCAGTGGATTCGGGTAGGCTGCTTGAAGCCAGTGGTGACGCTGGCTCTAGATGAATGACTGTCCTCGACAGAACCCGGCTTACAGACCGGCTCAACTAATTTTTTGTACCACCTCGGTTTTTACCTGATTAGCTCACGCAAACTCTTAAGAGTTTACGTGAGCTTTCTATTGCATTGTCTTGATTCTGCTGAAATATCCCCTCGATCGATCATTGCGTGTTCGCTGCAAATAGCGACATTTTCACCGCAAATCACTGAGATATAAGCACATTTTCGAAGTAATTCCCTTGACACCCCTCTGATCTCGTCCCTATAGTGTGCGCAGTGGTAAAAAGTGGTTTTTAGTGGGAATAAGTGGTTAATAACACCATGGGGGTGCTGGAAAGTGTTCACCGGCAGCAATAACGTCACGATGGACTCCAAGGGGCGAATGGCTATCCCGGCCAAGGCGCGCGATGCCCTTGTAGAGTGCTGTGGCGGACGCCTGGTGCTGACAGCCCACACCGAAGACCGATGTATTTTGGTGTATCCCGAGCCCGAGTGGCAGGAATTACAACCAAAAATTGCCGCACTCCCGAATATGAACGCAAAGGCACGCCGTATTCAGCGCTTGCTTTTGGGCTATGCGAGCCCGCTGGAGCTTGATGGAAATGGTCGCGTGCTGCTTCCGCAAACCCTGCGCGATTACGCCCAGCTGGAAAAAAAACTCATGCTGGTAGGGCAAAACAACAAATTGGAGTTATGGAGTGAGTCGCTCTGGAATAACTGGGTGGACCAGGATGATCCGGATGGCGATGTTCCCGACGCTGTCAGCGCGTTGTCGTTGTAGGTCGGGATGGTGAACGAGCATTTATCAGTTCTGCTGCAAGAGGCCGTGGAGTCACTCGTGAGCGATAGTGCCGGACGATATATCGATGGAACCTTCGGGCGCGGTGGTCACAGTCGCGCCATTCTCGATCGCCTCGACGACAGTGGACGCCTGCTGGGTATTGATAAGGATCCGCGCGCAATAGAAACAGGGTTGCAGATGCTGGCGCTCGATTCGCGCTTGTCCATGTATCGCGGCTCATTTGCGCAATTCGATTTAGCAATGCAAGAGGCGGGCTGGCCGGAGGTTGACGGAATTCTGCTCGATCTTGGCGTGTCCTCGCCGCAACTCGATGATGCTGAGCGCGGCTTTAGCTTTCTCCGCGATGGCGACCTCGATATGCGTATGAATCCGGAGGCAGGCTTAAGCGCAGCACAATGGCTGGCGAGCGTCAGTGAGGCGGAGCTGATTCGCGTGCTAAGAGAATATGGAGAAGAGCGCTTTGCGAAGCGCATTGCACAGGCGCTCATCGCTGCGCGTGAGGAGCAACCAATAAGCCGTACTTTGCAGTTGGCGCAGTTGGTCACCGATGCCAATCCCGCTTGGGAAAAGCACAAGCATCCGGCGACGCGTGCGTTTCAGGCAATCCGGATAGCGGTAAATAATGAGTTGAAAGATCTCGAGGTTTTTCTCGAGAAGGCTGTCGACAGTCTCAAGATCGGCGGCCGCCTAGTGGTGATTAGCTTCCATTCCCTGGAAGACCGGATGGTAAAACAATTTATGCGGCGTGAAAGTCGTGGCGATTCGCCCCCGTCGTATATACCGGTGCGTGATCAGGATATTACACGGCGTTTAAAGCTGGTCGGCAAGGCAATAAAAGCCGGGGATCGTGAGTTGTCGGCGAATCAGCGTTCGCGCAGTGCGGTTATGCGCGTCGCGCAGCGGCTGGCGTAAATAGAAAAGAACGACCGAAAGGTGGGGTGTTCTGGTGGCAAGGCAGAGTCTGTTAACAGCGTTTGTAGCACTTGTGTTGGTAGTGTCGGCGGTGTCTGTTGTTTACAGCTCGCACCAATCCAGACAGCTCTTTAACGAATGGCAAATATTGCAAAAAGAAGCCTATCAGCTGGATGAAGATTGGGGGCGCCTGTTGCTGGAACACAGCACGTGGGCAGCTCCCGATCGTATTGCGCGTTTAGCAGCTGAGCGGCTGATGATGGTTGCTCCAACAAAAGAATCTTTTCAAGTGGTTAAGGTGCATGGCGAAGCAGACTAGTCAGTTGGTTCCGGTCTGGCGCTTTCTTGTGATGGCGCTGGGCCTGCTCGCGCTCGCCTTGCTGTTGGTGTGGAGAACCCTGAATTTGCAGGTGCTCAATGCTGATCGTGGCCGTGAGTTTTTGCAGGGGCAGGGAAATGCCCGCACCATTCGCACCGAAAAAATCCCGGCCCACCGAGGCATGATTACAGACCGCAACGGCGAGCCTCTGGCGGTTAGTACGCCGGTCGCATCGCTCTGGGCGGACCCGAAAGAATTGGCAGGGGCGGTTGAGCGCCTGCCGGAACTGGCGCGTTTGCTCGGTGTTGATGCGCGTCAGCTAAAGGAAAAAGTTAGCCTTGTGCCCGGTCGGCGATTTGTCTATCTGCGCCGCCAGATGTCACCCGCCGATGCGGAAAAGGTACTCAATGCTGCGATTCCCGGCATTTATATGCAGCGGGAATACCGTCGATTCTATCCTGCGGGTGAAGTGGTTTCGCATTTGCTCGGTTTCACCAATATCGACGACCAGGGTCAGGAAGGGCTTGAGCTTGCCTACGATGATTGGCTGCGTGGCACGCCCGGCAGTAAGCGCGTACTGAAAGATTTATACGGCAATATTTTTCGTGATCTTGATGACGGTAAAACCGCCGAGCCGGGTAACGATTTGCAGCTTACCATTGATCTGCGGCTGCAGTATCTCGCCTATCGGGAGCTGAAGTCAGCCCTGCAGCGTACCCAGGCCAAGGCCGGTTCGGTGATCATGCTGGATAGTCATACCGGCGAAGTTTTGGCGATGGTTAATCAGCCCGGTTTTAATCCCAATAATCGCTCGGACATGCAATTGTCGACCTTGCGTAATCGCGCTGTTACCGACGTGTTCGAGCCGGGTTCCACCGTTAAGCCTTTTACAGTGGTCGCGGCGCTGGAGAGCGGAAAATATCAGCCCGATTCGGTTATTGATACCAGCCCCGGCCACGTGCGCATCGGTTCCAAAACCCTGGTCGACCCGGTTAATTACGGCTTGCTGGATCTCGAACACATTCTCAAAAAATCCAGTCAGGTCGGTATTAGCAAAATGTCACTGGTGCTAAACGAGCAATGGGTTTGGGAGGTGTTTCAGCGAGTTGGATTGGGGCGCTCTACGGGCAGTGGGTTTCCTGGCGAGAGCAATGGGGTGCTACCCAATCACCCCAAGTGGCTGCCCATCGAGCGCGCTAACTTTGCATTCGGTTACGGTTTGTCGGTTACAGCCCTGCAGTTGGCGCAAGCCTATAGCGTGCTGGCATCCGGCGGAGTTTTGCGTCCGGTATCGCTCATTCAGCGGGAGCAGCAGGCGCAAAGTCAGCGTGTGATCAGCGAACAAATCGCAAGGCAAGTGGCGAATATGCTTGAGTCTGTGACGCGACCCGGTGGCACCGGAACGCGCGCCAGTATTGATTCCTACCGGGTCGCGGGAAAAACAGGCACGGTTCACAAGATAGGCACCCACGGTTATGCCGATGATCGCTACTTATCGCTGTTTGTTGGTATGGCACCGGTAAGCAGACCTCGGATCGTTACCGTGGTCACTATAGATGAGCCAGGCAGCGGGCGCTATTACGGCGGCGAAGCTGCTGCGCCAGTATTCTCCAAAGTTACAGGAGAAGCGATGCGACTTTTGAATATTGCGCCGGATGATATTCAGGAAGCTGTTGCAGAAAAAACGGCAGATGCCAAACCGGGTTCGGTGTGAGATGGAAGCGCTGATGAGTCAAACGATCGATGTGCTAGGTGAGTTGCTTGAAGGTTTGCCTTCAGATTTGGCGGCTATACCGGTGTCGGGCATTACACTCGACAGTCGTCGTATTCGCCCGGGCGATGTTTTTATAGCAATAGCCGGCCATAATGCGGACGGTCGAGATTTTATCGATTCGGCTGTCGCCAAGGGCGCGGCGGCGATCCTCGCGGAAGCGCCTTGTGACGCAGCGCAATGGCGCTTGCCTGTCATTGTCGTTGATAAATTGTCAGAGCGCGTCAGCGAAATTGCGGGTCGATTCTATCGACATCCTTCGCGGCGATTGAACACTATTGGTGTCACTGGAACGAATGGCAAGTCCAGCGTTACCCATTACATCGCGCAAATGTTGGAATCATTGGCCCAGCCCTGTGGTGTTATTGGAACCCTGGGAGCGGGTCGAGTTAAGCAGTTGTCCGGTGCGTTGAATACAACTCCCGACCCTATCAGCATACAGTCGACCTTGAGTCAGTGGCTTGATGCCGGTGCCCGGTGGGCCGCTATGGAGGTATCGTCCCATGGCTTGAGTCAGCATCGCGTTGCAGCTTTGCAGTTTTCGACTGCGGTGTTTACAAATTTGACTCAGGATCACCTCGATTATCACGGTGATATGCAGGCCTACGGAGCGGCCAAAGCGCGCCTGTTTAGGCTTCCCGGCCTCAAAAACGCTGTCTTGAATGCGGATGATAGCTTTTCTGCCTATTTGAAAAAGATTATTTCGCCGAGTGTTGATGTCGTGCAATTCGGCCTCGGGGACGGCGCCGATATAAGAGCGACCGAGGTGGAGTATGTGGCGGCGGGCATTGCCGCGCTTGTTACTACGCCGTGGGGTGAGTTGCGTTTAAAAACCGAACTTTGCGGAATTGTAAATCTGAAGAACGTACTTGCGGCTATCGCGGTACTTGGCATTGAAGGCTTTACGATTGAGCAAATTTCGCAAGCACTAAGCGGCCTGGAAGCCGTTCCCGGTCGACTTGAAAAACTACCTTCCAAGACGGGTGTGCAGGTGGTCGTTGATTATGCCCATACCCCGGACGCGCTCGAGCAAGTACTGGCCAGTTTGCGACCCCATTGCGATGGTCGTCTTTGGTGTGTCTTCGGTTGCGGTGGTGACCGCGATAAAGCTAAACGTCCATTGATGGCATCCACTGCTGAGCGCTTGGCAGATTTGCTCGTCGTCACCAGCGATAATCCGCGCACTGAAAGCCCCGAGGAGATCGCCGCGAATATGGTGAGTGGATTGACGCGCTCACCCTATTTAATAGAGCTGGATAGGCAGCAGGCGATCGAGCACGCCATCAGCTCTGCTCTGGCTGGCGATTTAATTCTGATTGCCGGAAAAGGGCATGAGGATTATCAGGAATCTTTGGGGAAAAGGTTGCCCTTCAGTGACGTTCAGTGTGCGCGACTGGCCTTGGCCAAGAGGGCGTCGTCATGATAGCCGCAATATCATTGCAGCAAATCGCCAGCGCAACCGGAGGACAATTGATTGGTGACGATTGTCAGGTCTCGTCGATATCGACTGATTCGCGAACAATTAAAAAGGGCTGTGCTTATCTTGCGCTGAATGGCGAGCGCTATAACGGTCACGATTTTATTGAAGATGCGGCAGCAAAAGGTGCGGTAGCCGTCATCGTATCCCAGCCTGTTGAAACCACCTTGTCGCAAGTGCGGGTGAAAGATTCCTTGCTAGCGCTTGGGCAGATTGGTGCCTTGAATAGAAATGCTTTTGCCGGTCCTGTGTTGGCCTTAACCGGTAGCTGCGGAAAAACAACATGCAAAGAAATGCTGGCGGCAATTTTGAGCCGTTCCAGAAATGTTTTGGCGACTCAAGGGAATTTCAATAATGAAATCGGTGTGCCACTCACCCTGCTCAATATAGAGGCGGAGCATGAGCTGGCTATCATCGAAATGGGTGCCGGTAAGCCCGGCGATATCTCCTATCTCTGTCAGTTTGCACGTCCGGATCTGGCCTTGATTACCAATGTGGGGCAGGCCCATCTCGAGGCTTTTGGTAGTGTAGAGAAAATAGCAGAAACCAAAGGCGAGATATATCAGGCGCTTAATGAAAAGGGTAGCGCCATTATTAACGCTGATGACCGTTTCGCAGATCAGTGGCGCGCGCGAACGTCTGCGGCACGAGTAATAAGTGTTAGTCGAGCTAATCGCGAAAGCGATTTCTATGCTGAAGATATTCAGTTGAGCGCTAGAGGCACCACTTTCCGAATGCACTGTCCGGATGGTGAGGTCTCGATGAAGCTGTCCGTGCTCGGCGCCGCCATGGTGTCCAATGCGCTTTTGGCGGCCGCGGCGGCTTGGGCGGTGGGTACAAGTTTAGCTGATATAGCTGAGGGTCTCGCATCCTTAAGTCCGGTGCAGGGACGCCTGCACTTGCAAGCTTTGCCGGGAGTGACTTTGATCGATGACAGCTACAACGCCAATCCTTCGTCTGTCATGGCGGCCATTGATGTGCTCGCCTGTTTTGATGGTCGCCGTGTGCTCGTGCTAGGCGATATGGCGGAGCTTGGGCCGGAAACTGAAACGCTACATCGCGAAATCGGTATCTATGCCGCTCAAGCCGGAATAGACAGGCTCCTGAGCTGCGGCAATTTGAGTCAGTATTCAGCGCAGGGAGCAGGTGATATCGCAACACATTTTAGTAGTAAAGACGCTTTGCTGGCCGATATTCAGAATCAGCTAATGCCTGGCGACAGCGTCTTGGTTAAAGGGTCGCGCTCAGCGGGCATGGAAGATGTCGTTAACGCAGTTGCCAACACTGAGGCAACAGGGGAGAACGCATCATGCTAATGCTCTTGGCCGATTATTTGACTCAATACTTTACCGTTTTTGCCGTATTCAAATACCTCACCTTTCGCGGCATTTTAGGGGTGTTAACGGCTTTGGCAATTTCGCTGCTGCTTGGCCCGATTATGATCCGGCGGCTCAACTACCACCAGATCGGTCAGGCGGTACGCGACGATGGGCCCGAGAGCCATTTCAGTAAATCAGGCACACCGACGATGGGCGGTGCATTGATATTGGTGGCTATCGCGATCAGCACTTTATTGTGGTCAGATTTGTCCAATGTCTATGTCTGGACCGTGCTGGGGGTGACTTTGGTTTTTGGTGCAGTGGGTTGGGTAGACGACTACCGCAAGGTTATCGAGCGCGACCCGCGAGGACTGCCCGCTCGCTGGAAATATCTGTGGCAATCTGTGGGTGGTCTGGCTGCGGCGATTTTTTTGTATTCGATAGCGAGTGAGCCGGCTCATACACAGCTGCACATTCCCTTCTTTAAAGATATTCAGCTTGAGCTTGGCCTGTTTTTTATCGTGCTTACTTACTTTGTTATTGTCGGCTCGAGCAATGCGGTGAACTTAACTGACGGTCTTGACGGTCTGGCGATATTGCCATCGGTAATGGTTGGGGGTGCGCTCGGTCTGATTGCCTATTTAACCGGACACCATACCTTCGCCGATTATTTGCATATTCCCTACGTAGCCGGTTCAGGTGAGCTCATTGTGTTTTGCGGGGCATTGGCGGGCGCGGGTTTGGGTTTTCTCTGGTTTAACACCTATCCCGCACAAGTTTTTATGGGTGACGTCGGGGCTCTGGCTTTAGGGGCTGCGCTAGGTGCGGTCGCGGTGATAACCCGGCACGAAATTGTCTTTTTTATCATGGGCGGCATTTTCGTATTGGAAACCGTTTCAGTCATTCTTCAAGTGGCCTCCTTTAAGTTAACCGGGCGGCGAATATTCAGGATGGCCCCCATTCACCATCACTACGAATTGAAAGGTTGGCCGGAGCCACGCGTTATTGTGCGCTTTTGGATCATTACGGTTGTATTGGTTTTGGCAGGGCTGGCAACCCTGAAGCTACGCTGAGTACTTATGAACTTAATTGTTTCTGACAAACTGCGTGTTGTGGTTGGTCTGGGGGCTACAGGGCTCTCGTGCGCGCGTTTTCTGCGATCAGAACAGTTAGGCTTTCGTGTCGCCGATAGCAGAAACTCTCCGCCGGGGCTTGCGGAATTTCAACGGGAATTTGCTGATGTAGATTTGGCCTTAGGCGCATTCTCTCTGGATCAATTTATATCAGCTGATGAGCTATTTGTCAGTCCGGGTGTGTCGCTCAAGGAGCCGGCTATTGCCAGCGCAATTGCTGCCGGTGTTAAGGTCAGCGGCGATCTGGATCTGTTTGTACAAAATGCCAAGGCCCCGATTGCGGCCATAACCGGCTCGAACGGTAAAAGTACAGTAACTACGCTGTTGGGCGAAATGGCGGCTCGGGCTGGCAAGCGCGTTGCGGTGGGCGGAAATCTCGGAACGCCAATGCTGGATTTACTTGGAAGCGAACATGAACTCTATGTGTTGGAGTTGTCAAGTTTTCAGTTGGAGCGATGCGCCACAGTCAATGCTGAAGTAGCGACAGTATTAAATATCAGCGAAGACCATCTGGATCATCACGGCTCCTTACTCAATTATCATCAGGCCAAACATCGGATTTTCAGAGCCTGTAAGCAAGCAGTTGTTAATCGTGACGATACATTAACCGAGCCTCTGGTTCCTGAAAGTGTAAAAGTGTGGCGATTCGGTTTGGAAAAGCCGGGCCTCAATGAGTTCGGAATAATTACGCATTCCGGTGAGCGCTATTTGGCATTTGGCGACGAAAGGCTAATGCCATGCTCGGAGCTTCGCATGGCCGGGCAGCATAATATTGCAAATGCACTCGCGGCATTGGCGATGGGGCATGCCCTCGGTCTTCCCTTCCCTGACATGTTGGAAACCCTGCGGGCATTCTCGGGTTTGCCTCACCGGTGCCAGCACGTTGGAGCCTTCAAGGGTGTTAGTTTTTTCGATGACTCCAAAGGCACTAACGTTGGCGCTGCAGTGGCTTCGTTAAAAGGTTTGGGCGAAAACTGTCGCGTGGTATTGATCGCCGGTGGACAAGCAAAGGGTGCCGATCTCAGCGAGCTTATTGATACCTTGCTGGATGTTGGCCGCGCCGCGGTATTTATTGGCGAAGCTGCCGCTGATTTAACAGAGCTGTTAGACGAGCGCTTGCCCTTCACCGTGGCGACAAGCATGGATGCTGCTGTCGAGGCCGCCTTCGCTTTGTCGGAGCCTGGTGACGCCGTACTCTTGTCGCCGGCTTGTGCGAGCTTCGATATGTTCGACAATTACGAACATCGCGGACGCTGCTTTTCGCGAGCTGCAGAGCGTTTGATGGCCGGAGGTGCTCAATGACGGCATTGCTGGCGCGCCACACTGCAGATGTTGGATCTATTGACCGCAGTTTTGTTGTTTTGGTCTGGGCTTTGCTTCTGATTGGCTTTGTTGCCATGACCTCGGCATCGATTGAGTTTGCTGACCGACGCTATGGCGACGCATTCTTTTTCGCCAAGCGCTACGGTGTCTACTTGTTATTGGCGTCGGTGTTGGCGCTGATGACCTATCAGGTTCCGATGGATACCTGGCGTAAGAGTAGCTGGTTGCTTCTACTTTTGGGTTTCGTGTTGTTGGCGCTGGTGCTCATTCCGGGAATTGGCAGAGAGGTCAATGGCAGTCGGCGCTGGTTAGCTTTGGGGCCTTTTACCTTGCAGGCCTCGGAGCTGGTTAAGCTATTTGTGGTGCTTTATCTCGCCGGATATCTGGTGCGGCGCCACGAGGAAGTAAAAAGCCGATTTGCCGGCTTTGTAAAACCGATGGCTGTGGTGTCGGCTGTGACCTTATTGCTGATGATGGAGCCGGACTTCGGTGCAACCGTGGTAACAGTCGGCACCGCTTTGGCTTTGCTGTTTCTCGCCGGCGTGCGTTTGGTTCAGTTTCTTGCCGTTATCGCAGCATGTGCCGGCGTGCTGATTGTGACGGTTTTGATTTCTCCCTATCGCATGAAACGTTTGACGGCCTTTACTGATCCCTGGGCTGATCAGTTCAATAGCGGCTATCAGCTAACGCAATCTCTTATTGCTTTTGGTCGAGGTGGATGGACGGGTTCGGGTTTGGGTAACAGTGTGCAGAAATTATTTTACCTGCCTGAGGCGCATACGGATTTCGTGTTTGCGATTTGGGCGGAGGAATTCGGATTCCTGGGCGCCATGTTTGTCTTGGCTCTGTTCGCTTTACTCATAGCAAAAATACTGCGTATCGCGCGCAATGCGGAGTTGCAGTCTTTGGTTTTCAATGCCTACGTTGCCTATGGCATAGCGATTATGTTGGCCGCGCAGGTTTTTATAAATATTGGAGTAAATATTGGCCTATTGCCAACCAAAGGTTTAACCCTGCCCTTTATGAGTTACGGCGGTAGCAGTCTTATGGTGTGCGTTGTCATGATGGCAATGGTTGCCCGCATCAGTCAGGAAAACGGAGGTAGGCATGCAAGCTGAACCCTCCAATAATACAGTGCTTGTGATGGCCGGTGGCACCGGTGGTCATGTTTTTCCTGCTCTGGCGGTTGCGAAAGTATTGCAAGCTAAATCAGTTTCTGTGCAGTGGTTGGGAACGGAGCGCGGAATAGAAGCGCGCGTTGTTCGCGAGAATGGTATCGAGCTGCATTGCCTTTCTGTTCAGGGAATTCGGGGCAAGGGTTTGCTGGCGCGTTTGCATGCCCTACTGAAAGCTGTGGAAAGTGTTTTTGCCGCTATGAAGCTGATTCGCCGTTTAGATCCAATTTGTGTGATTGGCTTGGGTGGGTATGTCTCAGGTCCCGGCGGATTGGCTGCCTGGCTTATGCGCAAACCGCTAATTATTCACGAACAAAATGCAGTTGCCGGAACAACCAATCGCGTATTGGCGCGCTTTTCAAAGTGCGTGCTGACGGGCTATCCAATTTCTCTGGGTGGAGATCGTGCGAAATTTATTGGTAATCCGGTGCGCGACGACATAGCAGCCGTGCTTCATCCGAATGCTCGCTTATCTGGCCGTGAGGGAGCAATTCACTTGCTTGTGCTGGGCGGGAGTCAGGGAGCATCGGCAATTAATCAGGTCGTCTGTGATGCGATCAAATCGATGAGTTCGGAAGAAGTTGTCCTTTGGCATCAGACCGGCAAAGCGCATATCGATGTGATTGCTAAGGACTATCAGGATTCGGGATTGAAGGTGCGTTGTGAAGCCTTTGTTGAGGATATGGCTGCCGCCTATGCCTGGGCTGACATTGTTTTGTGTCGTGCCGGGGCATTAACGGTTGCCGAACTAACAGCCGCGGGTGTCGGTGCGTGGTTGGTGCCACTGCCGCAGGCTATTGACGATCATCAGCGTGAAAATGCCCGCTGGTTCGCGTCCAATGGAGCAGGCGAAATTATTGAGCAGGCGAACTTAACGAGTGCCTTATTGCAGCAAAAAATTCGGGATGCATTTTCGAATCGCGAAGGGCTGAGAAAGATGGCGCTAGCCGCCCGTGAACTGGCGCGCCCCAACGCAGCCGCGATAGCGACCAGCACCTGCTTGGAGTACGCCCATGTCTAATCGTGATTCCTTTGTGGTTCCGGAAATGCGAAGGGTAAAGCGCATCCATTTCGTCGGGATTGGCGGTGCAGGCATGTGTGGTATCGCCGAGGTGCTGTCGAATTTAGGCTACACAGTGTCGGGATCTGACTTGCGCGAGTCGGCGACGATTGCGCATTTGCGGCAGCAGGGGATACTTGTCCAAATTGGGCACTCTGCCGAAAACGTAGACGGCGCTGATGTCGTTGTGGTGTCCAGTGCGGTCGACCGGAAGAACCCTGAAGTCAAAGCGGCAACGAAATTGCGAATTCCTGTAGTTCGCCGCGCCGAAATGTTAGCTGAGCTTATGCGCTATCGGCACGGCGTCGCGGTCGCCGGCACGCATGGAAAAACAACAACGACTAGTATCATTACCAGCATCTTTGCCGATGCAGGCCTGGACCCTACCTTTGTGATTGGCGGCAAGGTCAATAGTGCGGGTACCAATGCCAAGCTTGGTGAGAGTCGCTATCTGATAGCGGAGGCTGATGAAAGTGACGCCTCATTCTTGCACCTTCAGCCCATGGTATCGGTGGTGACAAATATAGAAGCCGACCATATGGGTACCTATGGCGGTGACTTCGAGCGACTCAAGAAGACCTTTATTGAGTTCCTGCACAATTTGCCCTTCTACGGGGTTGCTGTGGTTTGTGTCGATGATCCTGTGGTTAGATCGCTGCTGCCTAAAATTTCCCGTCAGGTACTTACCTATGGCGTAAGTGAGGATGCTGATTTTCGCATCGAGAACGTGAGAGAAGATGGATTGCGTTCCCATTTTGATGTCGCCCGCGTTCAGTCGGGTGATGTTCTGAGTTTCACAATCAATCAGCCGGGCATTCATAATGTTTTAAATGCGGCCGCTGCCATTGCTGTTGCGACCGACGAAGGTGTTGCTGCCAAGCATATCTGTAGTGGAATTGAATCCTATCAGGGTGTCGGCAGGCGCTTTCAAATATACGGCGAACAAGCGGTTACAGGGGGTAGCGCGATACTGGTTGATGACTACGGACATCACCCGACCGAAGTGCTGGCGACCATCAAGGCTGTCAGGCAAGCCTGGCCGGGCCGGCGCTTGCTCATGATTTATCAACCTCATCGATATTCCAGAACCCGGGATCTCTACGACGATTTTGTTCGTGTTTTATCTGAAACCGATATGCTTTTGATGCTGAATGTTTACTCGGCGGGCGAGAGCAGTATTCCCGGCGCGGATGCGCGCAGTCTGTGTGCGAGTATCCGGCAACTGGGGAAAGTTGATCCGATATTTATAGAGGACATTGATGGAGTTGCCGAAACGCTCAAGCCGGTAGTGCGGGATGGCGATATTGTACTTACCCAGGGAGCGGGAAATATTGGAACGATCGCGGTTCAACTGGCGAGCAGCAGGTGGGTGGAATGAGTGATATTCGAGCAACTATGGCGAAGCAACTCCGCGATAGTTTGAGCGGCCCGATTGCTGTGTTGGCAGGTGGTAATTCAGCCGAGCGCGAAATCTCGCTGCGTTCGGGAAATGCAGTCCTGGAAGCATTGGTTGGGCTGGGCATGCCCTGCGAACTTGTTGATACGGCACAAAAGAACTGGCTAGAAAAAATTGCGGATTTCGGTCTGGCTTTTATCGCTTTGCACGGTCCTGGCGGTGAAGACGGTACCGTTCAGGGTGCATTGCTAAGTAAAGGTGTGCGTTTTACCGGTAGTGCTGTGCTGGCGTCTGCGCTGGCTATGGATAAACGACGAAGCAAGTTGTTGTGGATGGGCGCCGGATTGCCGACACCAGACTTCGAACTGCTTGATGAAAGCAGCAATCTGGAAGCTGTGTTCGCACGTCTGGGTGAGTGCATCGTCAAGCCCAGTAACGAGGGCTCAAGTATCGGGATGGCTCGGGTTTCAAGCGAAGCGGAGCTTTGTGAAGCATACGCTCAGGCTAAAAACTACGGGACTGTGTTGGCTGAGCGTTGGGTTGTAGGGAAAGAATATACCGTCGCGATTGTAGGGCGCGAAGTACTGCCCGCAATTCGTCTGGAAACGGACAATCGCTTTTACGATTTTGACGCGAAATATACCTCAACAGCCACCCGCTATATATGCCCTTGCGGTTTACCTCCGGCTGAGGAAAGTGCACTGCAAGAACTCGCACTTCAGGCATTTGACAGCTTGGGATGTGAAGGCTGGGGGCGCGTGGACGTGATGTGTACCGAGCAGGGCGAGTTTCAATTACTGGAGGTGAACACCATCCCGGGAATGACTGATCACAGCTTGGTTCCAATGGCAGCAAAAGCCAAGGGCTGGGATTTTCAGGAGCTGGTGTTGGCTATAGCGGTGCAGGCCTTATGAGAGACGTAAAGCAAATCAAGGTTACCAAGAAGAAAATGCCCAAGGCAAAGGTAACTAAAAAACGCGGTGCGCAAGCTCGTCGTAGCGGCACTGGGCAGGCGAAAAAGCTGACGATAAATTTAGCACCCTACTTGCGCGTCGTCACTGTGCTTGGCTTGACGGGTATCGCGATGGCAAGTGTATTTTCAATGGCGCTGGCCCTGGGCAATGTTTCTGTTGAACGTGTGTCCTTCGCTGGCGGTATAAAACATGTTAGCCAGGCGCAGCTCGTGAGTAGGGTAAACCCCTTTATTGAAGGTGGCTATTTCGGTCTTGATTTGGACGCAATTAAAGCCAGTGTGGAGGAAGAGCCCTGGGTACTGTCGGCCAGCGTGCAGCGAGAGTGGCCGTGGTCAATTCGAGTGGCGATTGAGGAGCAGGCTCCAATCGCCTACTGGGGGCGGAACGCTTTGCTCAATCATCGCGGCGAGGTTTTTACGCCGTCGGCTCTGCCCAAGGGATTGGGCTTGCCCACCCTCGAGGGGCCTGATGCTGCCTCAGCTGGTGTATTGCAGGCCTACCAGTTGATGACGCAGTTGCTTGCCGATACGCCTATCCAGTTGTCGCATTTGATGTTGGATGAAGGCGGGCAGTGGTCGGGGGTCACTAGCGACGGTGTGCAGATAAAACTCGGGCGCAAACGTCCCGTGCAGAACATGAAGCGTTTTTTGTTGGTTTATCGGGAAAAGTTAGAGAGTCGGTTTGCAGATGTGCAGCAGGTTGATACTCGCTACATCAACGGTATTGCGGTTGATTGGCGCGAGGGGCGGTCTTGATGAGCGATCTGGCGTTGATGCGACATAAATATAAATTCGGGGGCGTTTAACATGGCGAGCACTCATACAGATCGCATGGTAGTCGGGCTGGACATTGGCACCTCAAAAGTCGTGGCTATAGTCGGTGCGATTAACGGTGACGGTGTGCTGGAAATTGTCGGCATTGGTACTCACCCGTCGCGAGGCATGAAGAAAGGCGTTGTCATTAACATTGAGTCGACGGTGCAATCTATTCAGCGGGCGGTTGAAGAAGCAGAGCTAATGGCGGGCTGTCAGATTCATAGTGTTTACGTCGGCATTGCAGGTAGTCACATCCGCAGCTTGAATTCGCATGGCATTGTCGCCATCAGGGATCGCGAAGTTTATCAGGCGGATCTGGAGCGCGTAATTGATGCGGCGCAAGCCGTCGCTATTCCTGCGGACCAGAAAGTACTGCACATACTGCCGCAGGAATACATCGTCGACGATCAGGAAGGTATCCGCGAGCCCTTGGGCATGTCGGGTGTTCGATTAGAAGCGAAAGTTCATCTTGTTACCTGTGCGGTCAACGCCGTGCAGAATATTGAAAAATGTATTCGCCGCTGCGGACTCGAAGTTGAAGATGTGATCCTTGAGCAGCTTGCATCAAGCTACGCAGTGCTTACAGAAGACGAAAAGGAGTTGGGTGTCTGTTTGGTCGATATTGGCGGGGGTACAACGGATATTGCCATCTTTACCGAGGGTGCAATTAAGCACACAGGCGTGATCCCGATCGCTGGCGACCAGGTGACCAATGATATTGCCATGGCTTTGCGTACGCCGACCCAGTATGCCGAGGAAATTAAAATTAAATATGCCTGCGCCCTTACTCAACTGGCGGGTGAAGACGAAACCATAAAAGTGCCCAGTGTTGGCGAGCGTCCACCGCGAGATTTATCCCGGCAGCAGCTAGCGGCTGTTGTGGAGCCGCGTTATGACGAGCTATTTACCCTTGTGCAAGCGGAGTTGCGGCGCAGTGGATACGAAGATATTTGTGCCGCCGGCATTGTATTGACCGGAGGTACTTCAAAGATGGAAGGCGTTATAGATCTTGCGGAAGAGATTTTCCACATGCCCGTGCGCTTGGGCGTGCCGCAGGATATTAGTGGCCTCACGGATATCGTGCGTAACCCGATTTACTCAACCAGTGTCGGTTTACTGCAATACGGATTTACGCAACATACCAGTGATGTTGGTAAAAAACGCAAGCGCTCACCGGTTAGTTTCGTTGAGCGGATTAAAAACTGGGTACAAAGTAATTTTTAACATAGGCAATTTTGAGTTTAGTAACCGGGCGCGGAATTCCGTGCTCAAAAGCTAAAAAAGGGAGAAAGACCATGTTTGAACTCGTTGATAACGTACCGCAAAGTGCAGTTATTAAAGTCATCGGTGTTGGTGGTGGTGGCGGCAATGCTGTTAAACACATGATTGCGAATCAGGTTGAGGGCGTTGATTTCATTTGCGCCAACACTGACGCGCAAGCCTTAACGGATATTTGTTCTCGCACTGTTCTGCAGTTGGGAAACAATATCACCAAAGGTCTGGGTGCCGGTGCAAATCCGGAAATTGGCCGCAAGGCTGCGATGGAAGATCGCGATCGCATTCAGGAAGCTCTCGAAGGCGCCGATATGGTCTTCATTACCGCTGGTATGGGTGGTGGTACGGGAACCGGAGGGGCGCCGGTTGTTGCTGAGATCGCGCGCGAGCTGGGCATACTCACGGTCGCCGTTGTGACTAAGCCTTTCCCCTTCGAGGGGCGCAAGCGCATGGAAATTGCCGAGCAGGGCATGCGTGAGCTGCGTGAACATGTGGATTCGCTGATTACCATCCCAAATGAAAAGCTGCTGACTGTGTTGGGTAAGAACACCAGCCTGCTGGATGCTTTTAAAGCGGCCAATGATGTATTGCTGGGTGCAGTGCAGGGGATTGCCGATCTGATTATTCGCCCGGGCATGATCAACGTCGATTTCGCTGACGTTCGCACTGTTATGTCCGAGATGGGCATGGCAATGATGGGCTCGGGAACGGCTTCTGGTGAAAACCGTGCTATCGAAGCGGCCGAAGCGGCGATTCGCAGCCCCTTACTCGAAGATATCAACATCCAGGGCGCGCGCGGTATTCTTGTCAATATCACCGCTGGCCTGGACTTGTCTTTGGGTGAGTTTGCTGATGTGGGTGACACGATCAAGGAGTTTGCATCCGATCAGGCTACTGTCGTTGTGGGAACCGTTATTGACCCCGATATGGTCGATGAGCTGCGGGTTACCGTTGTGGCTACCGGGTTGGATGGCGGGGTCGATATCCCCTTGAAAGTAGTGGAAAATAAGCCGGCAGAGCCGAAAACAGCCAGCGACTATCGGCAGCTGGACCGGCCGACGGTCATGCGCAAGTCAGCAGCAGCGCGTGAAGCGGTTGCGACGGCGGCAATGGAAGACCGGAATATGGAGTATCTTGATATCCCGGCATTCCTGCGCAGACAGGCCGATTAGGACTGTTTGGCTGGTCACAATTTGGTCGGCTGACGTTTGGTGAATGGCGCAGGCTCTGCTAACATGCGCATGCTGGCTCCTTTACACGCGAAAATTTTGCAGGAACGATGATTAAACAACGTACATTGAGAAATACCATCCGCGCCACTGGCGTAGGTTTACATACTGGCGAAAAGGTCTACCTGACCTTGAAACCGGCGCCGATTGATAAAGGCATCGTGTTTCGTCGTACAGATCTCAATCCCGTTGTTGAAATCCCTGCACGCGCGGAGAATGTGGGCGATACCACTCTGTCTTCTACCCTGGTAAAAGATGGTGTGCGCGTCTCCACAGTGGAGCACCTATTGTCAGCGATGGCCGGATTGGGCATAGATAATGCGTATGTCGAGCTCAGTGCCTCCGAAGTTCCTATTATGGATGGAAGTGCAGGACCTTTTGTTTTTCTTATCCAGTCTGCGGGTATAGAGGAACAAAACGCAGCGAAGAAGTTCATTCGCATTAAAAAGGCTATCACGGTTAAGGATGGAGACAAGGTTGCCAGTTTTCTCCCTTTTGACGGCTTCAAGGTCTCCTTTACCATTAACTTTGATCACCCGGTTTTTCGCGATCGAACGCCCCAGGCTGTGCTCGACTTTTCCAGCACCTCTTTCGTGAAAGAAGTAAGTCGCGCGAGAACCTTCGGGTTCATGCACGAAATTGAATACTTGCGTTCCCAGGGCTTGGCCCAGGGCGGTAGCGTTGACAACGCTATTGTTGTCGATGAATACCGCATTTTGAATGAAGATGGCCTTCGTTACGACGATGAATTCGTAAAGCACAAGGTGCTGGATGCCATTGGTGACCTCTATTTGCTGGGTTATAGCCTGATCGGCGAATTCAAAGCTTATAAATCAGGGCACGGATTGAATAATGCATCCTTGCGCGCGTTAATCGCCCAGGAAGATGCTTGGGAGATGGTGACGTTTGATAATGTTGCTGACGCACCGATTTCCTATATGAATCCTATTTCTGCAATAGGCTGATTCTCCCTCTCCGTCGCCAGTTTGGGCATGGAAATTAAAGCACTTCTATGCGATATTGGCGCACTTGCCGTGGTCGCGCTCGCGCGATTTCGGAGTGCATCTAGCTGTCATGGTCAGGACCGTAGGCCATGTCATTAACGCACCCTGAAACCTCAGTTGTGAAAATCACCTTGTATGGTGGCTACTGCTAAAAGCAGGTACAAAACACAGGTGAACGCAACCCAAAAGATGAATCAAGCGAAGTCATAAATGATAGCTGGCGTAATCAAGAAAATATTTGGCAGTAAAAATGATCGTGAACTCAAGCGTATGGGCCGACTGGTCGCTGAGATTAATGAGTTTGAGGACGGGCTGAAGGCTTTGTCTGACGCTGACCTGCAGGCCAAAACCCAGCAATTCAAGCAACGTCTTGTCGACGGTGAGTCGCTCGATCAGTTGTTGCCCGAAGCCTTTGCAACGGTCCGCGAAGCTAGCCGCAGGGTGATGCGGATGAGGCACTTCGATGTCCAGTTGATTGGCGGCATCACCTTGCACGAAGGCAGAATTGCCGAGATGAAAACCGGTGAGGGCAAGACGCTGGTGGCAACACTGCCGGTTTATCTTAATGCGCTGTCAGGTTTGGGCGTGTTTGTTGTCACGGTTAACGATTATCTTGCTCGGCGTGACGCGGAATGGATGCGTCCCCTTTACGAATTCCTTGGCTTGAGCGTTGGTGTTGTCGAGACGCGTCAGGATAGCGAGTCAAAAAAAGCTGCCTACGCTGCGGATATCACCTACGGCACGAACAATGAATTTGGCTTTGACTACCTGCGCGACAATATGGCGTTTTCGATTGAGGACCGTTACCAGCGCGGTCTCAATTTTGCCATCATTGATGAAGTTGACTCTATTCTTATAGACGAGGCGCGCACACCGCTGATCATTTCCGGTCAGGCAGAAGACAGTTCGCGCCTCTACAAAAGGATCAACCAATTTATTCCGAAGTTAAAGGCCGCCCCCCTGCCGGTTGAAGGTGTCGACGAGAATGCCGATGCAGAAGGCGACTACACGATTGATGAAAAGGCCCGGCAGATCGAGCTCACGGAAGCGGGTCACGAACTGGTTGAGGAGCTGATGTTGCAAGACGGCTTGCTGGAAGAAGGCGATAGCCTCTATTCAGCGGGCAACCTTAACTTGCTACACCATGTTTATTCGGCACTGCGTGCGCATGTCTTATTTCATCGCGACGTGGAGTACATCGTTCAGGATGGGCAGGTTGTCCTTATCGACGATCATACCGGGCGTACCATGCCCGGTAGACGTCTGTCTGAAGGATTGCATCAGGCTATCGAAGCCAAGGAAAACGTTGAGATACAGGCCGAAAGCCAGACGCTCGCATCAACAACCTTCCAGAATTATTTCCGTCTGTTTGACAAGCTTGCCGGTATGACAGGCACTGCGGATACGGAAGCCTTCGAATTCCAGCAGATTTACGGTTTGGATGTTGTCGTTATTCCGACCAACCAACCCAGCCAACGTCGCGACCTGAATGATCTGGTTTATCTCACGAAAGACGAGAAATACGATGCGATTGTTGAAGACGTTAAGGCGATGGTCGAATTAGGCGCTCCTGTTCTGGTTGGCACGGCATCTATCGAAACCTCGGAAGAAATGTCTCGACGCTTTGACGCCGCGAAAATTAAACACGAAGTATTGAACGCCAAATTCCATGAGCGCGAAGCTGAGATCATCATCCAGGCCGGTCGCCCCGGTGTTGTGACTATTGCCACCAATATGGCGGGTCGAGGCACGGATATCGTTCTGGGCGGGAATGTAGAAGCTGAAATTAAAGCCTTGCCCGAAGCTGATCCGGCGCTTATAGAGCGCATGCGCAATGAGTGGCAGGTGCGTCACGGTCAGGTTATCGAAGCAGGCGGTCTGCATATTTTTGGTACCGAAAGACACGAATCCCGTCGCATAGATAACCAGCTGCGTGGACGTGCCGGACGTCAGGGCGACCCCGGTTTGTCGCGATTCTATATGTCTCTGGACGACAACCTGATGCGTATCTTTGCGTCAGACCGAGTCCGCAACATTATGCAGGCACTCGGGCTGGAAAAAGGCGAGGCCATTGAGCATCGCATGGTAAGCAATGCTATTGAGAAGGCCCAGCGTAAAGTAGAAGGGCGAAATTTCGATATTCGTAAGCAGTTGCTCGAATACGATGATGTAGCGAATGATCAGCGTCGTATCATCTATCAGCAACGGGATGAGTTGCTGCAGGAAGAAGATATATCGCCCATGCTCGAAGCGATTCGAGCCGATGTGGTTAACGGCATTGTTGCCGAGTATATCCCGCCACAAAGTATCGAAGAGCAGTGGGATATTCCCGGGCTTGAAAAACGCATGGAATCCGAGTTTGCGGTGAGAGCGCCCGTACAGGAATGGCTCGATACTGACGACACACTTCATGAGGAAAGCCTGCGCGAAAAACTTGTAGAGTTAGTCAGCGTCGCCTACCGCGAGAAGTGTGAAGGCCTCGGTGTCGATATGCGGAAAGTCGAGCGCCATATCATGTTGCAGGTTCTGGATACGCTGTGGAAGGAGCACCTTGCGACAATGGATCATTTGCGAGCCGGGATTCATTTGCGTTCCTATGCGCAAAAAAATCCGAAGCAGGAATATAAGCGTGAAGCGTTCGCCCTGTTTGAGGAGATGCTGGAATCGCTAAAACATGAGGTCGTTCGCTTTTTGGCCCACGTACAGATTCAGCGTAACGATGAAATTGACGAGCTGGAACGAGAGCGCCGCGAGGCCAATGCCAAGCAGGCAATGGAATTTCAGCACGCCGAATCCTCAGCGCTGAACAGCGTTGAAAACGAGGCGCCGGAACAGGCAGAAAGCAATGCGGCCCCCTTCGTTCGTGATGAGCGCAAGGTCGGTCGAAACGAGCACTGTCCTTGTGGCTCCGGTAAAAAATACAAGCATTGTCACGGTCGATTGGGCGCGTAATCAATGGCAGTTGGACCAGCAGAATTACCTGATTTATTACCTGTAAATGGTGTGCGTATTGCGATAGGCAGTGCCGGCATAAAACGTCCAGGGCGAAAAGATCTGGTGTTGTTTGAGATCGCGCAAGGCTCGACCGTCGCGGCCGTGTTCACCCAGAACCGATTTTGCGCCGCACCGGTTCATGTTGCGCGAGAACATTTGGCAGGTCGGGCGCCGCGTTATTTATTTGTTAATACCGGCAACGCAAATGCCGGCACCGGGACCAAGGGAATGCTTGCTGCCCGGGAAACCTGCAAGGCTGTCGCGGAATTGATGCACTGTGCTCCTGACGAGGTACTTCCTTTTTCGACGGGTGTTATTGGTGAGCGACTGCCCCTTGAAAAGATAACGAATGCATTGCCCACGCTACCAGGCTTGCTGGACGACAATAATTGGTTGGCGGCTGCCCACGGCATCATGACGACTGATACGCGCCCCAAGGCTAGTTCGAAGTCAGTTGAATGTGGTGGAAGAACGGTCACTATTACGGGTATCTCCAAAGGCGCCGGCATGATCAAGCCCAATATGGCGACAATGCTTGGCTACGTAGCAACAGATGCCCCCATCGCAAGCGATCTGCTTCAACAAATGCTCGAAGAGCTTGTTAATTGCTCCTTCAATCGGATCACGATTGACGGCGACACTTCTACCAATGATGCCTGTGTTCTCGTCGCGACCGGCAAAGCCGGTGGCGAGTTGATCACTTCGACCGAATCAGCTGATTACCGCGTCTTGCGGCAAGCCCTTGAACAGGTATTTATTGAGCTGGCTCAAGGCATTATTCGCGACGGCGAAGGTGCGACTAAATTCGTTACCGTGGAAGTAAGCCAAGGGCGTAGCGAGAAGGAATGTTTGCAGGCGGCCTTTACTATAGCAGAATCGCCTCTCGTAAAAACAGCCCTTTACGCCAGCGATCCGAATTGGGGGCGAATCCTTGCAGCGCTGGGCCGTGCCGGAATTGACGATCTCGATGTAGAAAGTGTTGGTGTGGAAATTAACGGCGTTGTCGTTGCCGAGAAGGGAGGGCTTGCCGAGTCTTATACTGAGGCTCTGGGCCAGGCTGCAATGGCCGAAGAAAATATTGTGATTCGTGTCAGTCTATCTCGGGGCGCTGCCACAGAGACGGTCTGGACCACTGATCTGTCCCTTGATTACGTCAGAATCAATGCCGATTACCGTTCCTGAGAAAGCTGCGCTTCATGTTGCGGCCGGGGTGATAATGAGGGATGGGCAGGTACTGTTGAGCCGGCGTCATCAACATGCCCATCAAGGCGGTTTATGGGAGTTTCCCGGTGGTAAGCTCGAACATACTGAGTCGGCAGAGCAAGCGCTAACGCGCGAGCTTCGTGAAGAATTGGGGCTTGTTGTCAGGCGAGCCCGGCCGATGATGAAGGTTGAGCACGACTACGGCGATAAAAAGGTGCTGCTCGATATTTGGTGGGTGCTGGATTTTGATGGCGAGGCAAGCGGGCAAGAAGGGCAGCTCGTTCAATGGTGTTCTTTGGCTGGGCTAGCAGACCTCAATTTTCCCGCTGCAAATAAATTTATAGTCGATGAAATACAGCGCTTGAACTCTGCCGGCGAACTATAGCCTTCCTCTCAGTAGTGTTACTTTCCTTTCGTATGTGTGCACAGATTTTAGTTTGTGCTAAAGCTGCTCTAAATCTTCTGAAAATACATCACTAATACTGCTGTCACCGGGTATCGACTGCTCTTCATTGGCCCAAGCGATAAAATCTTTATTTTTGCAGCGTTCAGAGCAAAACGGTCGGTTGGGGTTGTCGGTCCGCCATTCTATTTTGGCTTTGCAATGGGGGCAATTAATGTAGCTTGGCATGTTCGCTCGCGAGTTTTAGATAACGTTGGTGGTGGTGGTCGATAGCCTTATGCAGAGCTTCAAGTCCCGAGTCATTGCAAATGACGTCATCAGCCTGGGCGATGCGATCTTCTCTGCGTGCCTGTGATGCGATAATGCGCTGTACTTGGGAGCGATCATTGCTGTCACGCGCCATCGTCCGCTCTATTTGTATCTCCGTTGGTACATCGATAACCAATAAGCGCTGGCACAGCGCCTTTTGCCCCGATTCGACGATCAGGGGTGAAACAAACAGCACGTAGGGGCTCTGGGCTTCGGCGAGTTGACGCAGTGTTTCGTCACCGATCAGAGGGTGGAGTAGTGCTTCCAGCCAGGCTTTTTCCAGGCTGGACTCAAAGATAATTTTCCGAAGCGCAGCGCGGTCGAGACTGCCGTCCTCTAGAAGAATGGCCGTGCCGAAGTGACTTGTGATGCTTTCAAGCGCTTTCGTGCCAGGTCGCACGACATCCCGCGCGACGACGTCGGCGTCGACCACCTGAATGCCCCAGGTTTCAAAGCGATTTGATGCCGCCGATTTGCCGCTTCCGATGCCTCCGGTTAGGCCAACAACATACATTAGCGTATTCCGGCGAGCTGCAAGTAGCTGTCGACGATTAATTCGCCCCAGAAAAGTGTAATAAGCCCTGCACCGGCAAGGTAGGGACCAAAGGGGATGGCCTGCCCGCGTTTCGATCTATTGATGGCCATGTACAGCGATCCGAGAATAGCGCCGACCAGAGAAGAGCAAATAATAATGACTGGCAGCTGCTGCCAGCCCATCCAGGCTCCTAGGGCGGCGAGTAGTTTGAAGTCGCCGTAACCCATGCCTTCTTTGCCCGTAATGAGTTTGAACAGCCAGTACACAGACCATAGACTTAGGTAGCCTGCGGCGGCACCAATAACGGCATCCTGAAGTGGTAATTGGCTGATGCCGGTGGCGCTTAATAATAGGCCTGCCCACAGCAGTGGTAGTGTCAGTTGATCCGGGAGTAACTGATGGTCGATATCAATGGCGGTCAGTATTAACAAGACCCAGCACAACCCCGCGGTGGCAAAACCATAGGCACCGACTCCAAAAAGAGCCAGGCAGCCAACGCCGAGTAGAGCCGTAGCAAGCTCGACGATAGGATATCTAATTCCGATCGCTTTTTTGCATACTGCGCAGCGGCCTTTGAGTAGCAGGTAGCTCAGGACAGGGATGTTTTGCCAGGGTTTTATTGGGGCCTTGCAGTGGGGGCAGTGGGAGTTTGGAATGGCAATGTTGAATTTTGCCCCTTCTGCCGACTCGGCTGGTTCGCCCGAATCCGATTCTAGCAGCAGCTCGCATTCTCGTCGCCAGATAGATTCCATCATCAGGGGTAAACGATAGATCACGACGTTGAAAAAACTGCCGAGAGCGGCAAATACGACAAAGCAAATAAAATAGGTAAGATATAAATTTTCAGGCATCTTTAGACAGCCGCGCCCATGGCGAAGATGGGGAGGTACATGGCAATCATTAAGCCGCCGACCAAAATGCCAAGCACTGACATAATTAAAGGTTCGAGCAGCGCCGTGAGCCCGTCAACAGCATTATCAACTTCTGCTTCATAGTAGGTCGCTACCTTGTCCAGCATGGTGTCGAGCGCGCCGGATTCCTCGCCAATCGAGACCATTTGCAGGAGCATTGATGGAAACAGGCCGGTCATTTTAATCGACATATAAAGGCTTTGGCCCGAGGTCACATCCATTCGTATTCGGTCAATTGCTTCTTTATAAACAGCGTTGCCGGCGGCACCACTGACGGATTGCAGCGCGTCGACCAGCGGGACACCGGCCGCAAAGGTTGTCGCCAAGGTGCGGGAAAACCGTGCGACAACGGCATTGTTAACAATATCGCCAACGACCGGTGCTTTCAGGGCAAAGGCATCGACTTTGTCGGAAAAAGTCTTCGATCGCGCTCGGGCCTCTTTGAAGCTATATGCGCTGGCAACAATAACCCCCAGGCAGATATACCAATTGTCTTGCATCCATTCCGACATGCCGACGACCAGCTGCGTGAAAGCGGGTAATTCCGAGCCAAAGCTCTCAAATGTGGTGGCAAATTGAGGTACGACTTTGACCAGCAAAATACCGGTCACGATAATGGCTACGCAAACGACCGCTATCGGATAGTTCATAGCCTTTTTGATTTTTGCCTTTAGGGCTTCGGATTTTTCTTTATAGGTCGCAACACGATCCAGCATGGTTTCGAGCGTACCTGATTGCTCGCCGGAATCCACGAGACTGCAAAACAGATCATCGAAATGTTTGGGATGTTTAGTCAGCGACTTGGCGAAGCCGTTGCCCGCAGCCACATCGTTTTGAATTTCAGTGATGAGCTTGCGCAGTGTGGGGTTGTCGGCACCTTCGGCGACGATCTCAAAACTTTGTATGAGCGGTACGCCGGCTTTCATCATGGTCGCCATCTGCCGGGAAAATATCGCGATATCCATGGGTGTAATTGCTTTAGCTGAAGAAAAAAGCGGCTTTCCCTTTTTCTTGACGCTTTTCGCCGTGATGCCCTGTTTTCTCAGCTGAACCTTAACGACTGTCGGGTTGGCCGCAGACACTTCCCCGCGTGTCTTCTGCCCCTTTTTATCGATACCTTGCCAGACATAGGTTGCGGTTTTGGACGCTGTTTTGGAGGCGGTTGAGGTCGCCATAGATTAATCCTTGGTTACTCGGTTTACTTCTTCAAGGCCGATAATGCCTTGCGCACATTTTATTAATGCAGATTGCCGCAGGTTATTGAAACCGTGTACTTTTTGTTGTGCGGCTATTTGCAGTGAGTTGCCGTCCTCCATGATAATCTGCGCTATCTCCGGCGTAATGCGAACTACTTCATAAATACCGGTACGGCCTTTGTATCCTTTGTTGCACTTAGCGCAGCCGACCGGCTTGTTTACCGTCGCGGTGGCAATTTGCTCTTCGGAAAATCCGGCTTCTACCATGGCCTCGTGAGGTAGTTCGGCAGATACCGTGCACTCTGAGCAAAGTCGTCTGGCGAGGCGCTGGGCGATAATCAGGCTGACGGACGTCGCGATATTGAATGAGGGGACGCCCATATTGCGCAGACGAGTCAGGGTTTCAGCCGCGCTATTGGTGTGCAGTGTTGAGAGCACAAGGTGGCCGGTTTGTGCGGCTTTAACCGCAATTTCGGCGGTTTCCAGATCTCGAATCTCACCGACCATGACGATATCCGGATCCTGACGCAAAAAGGAACGAAGCGCGGTGGCAAAATCCAGGCCTACCTTGGCATTGACCGCGACCTGGTTAATTCCTTCAAGGTTAATTTCAACCGGGTCTTCCGCGGTGGAAATATTGGTTTCGGGCGTGTTCAGAATATTCAGGCCGGTATACAAGGATACCGTTTTACCGCTCCCGGTGGGGCCCGTGACAAGGATCATGCCCTGGGGTTGGCTTAGAGCCTGCATATACATGTCTTTTTGTTCAGGCTCGTAACCCAGCGCATCGATACCCATTTGTGCCGAGGAGGGATCCAGAATACGCAGAACGATTTTTTCGCCCCACAAGGTGGGGAGGGTGTTTACCCGAAAGTCGATGGCCCTCGTTTTAGAGAGCTTCATTTTGATTCGACCGTCTTGGGGTATCCGTCGCTCGGAAATGTCCATTTCCGACATGATTTTCAAGCGCGCCGATAGTTGGCCGGAAATCGACTTGGGTGGTTTGGCTACTTCATGCAGGATACCGTCGGTGCGAAAGCGCACGCGATAGGTTTTTTCGTAGGGTTCGAAGTGAATATCGGAGGACCCGCCGCGGATGGCATCGAGTAAGACTTTATTGACGAAACGGACAACGGGGGCATCATCACCTTCGGGGCTGATTTCGCCTGCTTTGTCGCCAGCCTCGTCGACCGATTCGATCTCAAGTGCATCCAGACTCTCATCGTCGAGATCGCCAAAGCCGCTTCCTAAGGGCTCCTCCTGTGCGTCCACAAACTTATTGACGAGCTCTAACAGACCGCGCTCGTCTACGACGACAGGTTCAACGTTCAGGTTGGTGTGAAACTTGATTTCATCCAATGCCCTTAAATTAGTGGGGTCGGCAATACCTATAAACAGTTTTTTACCGCGGCGAACTAGCGGTAGCACCTTGTGTTTTGTCAGAAGCTTAGTGTCGATTGCATCCTTTGGCGCATGATCGATATCGAATACGGTCAAATCAAACAATGGGCAGCCGAATTCGTCTGCCGCAGCCTGGGCTACAATCAGGCCGTCTACGAGCTCCTTTCCAACCAAATAGCTGCCGAGGGTGATTTTTTCCTGTTGGGCGGCAGTCATTGCGTCGATGGCCTGACTGTCGGACAGAATTCCGTCTTTGACGAGGCGCCGGGCCAGACTGTTTAGTGAAACGTTTTGCATTGTTGCCGCCATGTTACCGCCAGTAATTCTTCAGTATAGTGCGCTCGCTGCAAGCAGCTACTGCTTTCTTATCGTTATTCAACAACATAATCACCACCGCGTGCATCCGCTCAAGGGATATCAATGTAGTGATGATGACTTGTGGATTCGGAATAGCCGCCATCTTTGCTTGTCTCAGGCTGTGAGTTTCAAATATATTTGCTTATAAATCAAGGTGTTTAGTCGACGTAGTCACGTTTTGCGTTAAAGCGCAAGCGGAACTCCCTCGCTGACATTCCACAATGTCGCTTGAATACCCGCCGAAAAGCACTTTCGTCAAGGTAGCCGCAGCGCCGGGCAATGCTTTGTAGCTTCAGATCTGTTGTTTCAAGCAGTACCTTGCTGTGTTCGATGCGTATCTTCTGGATCAGCGATTGGACTGAATCGCCGGTATGCTCCTGCATTCGCCTGAGCAAAGTCCGCGGGGTGGTGTTCAGCGCATGAGCGAGGTCGTCGATTTTGAAGTTGGTAGACAGATGTTTTTTAATCCAGCGTCGGGCCTGCTCAGCAAGCTCGTCTTGGCCGGGGCCACTGTCAGCGGCGAGTCTGTATGCTGATTGGCTGCGTCGTTGTCGGTCGGTCATCCAGTATTTTGCTGTGAGTCGCGATACGCTCGGTCCGGCGAACTCCCGTATGAATTCGATGATCAGATCCTGATACGCGCTGGTGCCGGCGGCAGTTACATATCGGTCCGAACGCACTACGATAGCGTCGGGATCAACAGCAATATCCGGGTGCTCGGCGGCCAATACATTATTGAGCCACCATGCCGATGTTGCCTGACCGCCCCCAAGCAGGCCACTTTGCGCCAGAATAAAGCTACCGCAGCAGTGGCTTGCGATACAGCTGTAGCGCTCGTGTTCTGATTGTAACCACGCGACCACTTTCGCCCAAGCTTGAGTTTGTTGACCGAGCTCACTTTTTGAATGAATGCTGGGTGGCGCGATGTAGAGGAGATCGGCATGTTGCAAGTTTTCGAGTGCGGTCGGTATTGATATCACTACACCGCCGCTAGTCATCACCGGTGCCCCGCTCATCGAACACAGTGAAACATTGAAAAGCCCGGTCGGCTGGGCGGTGCTCAGGATAACGCGATTGGCGGCGGCGAACATTTCAGCGGCGCCAAACAAGCTGGCGGCGGAAACGTTTGGTGCTGCAAGTATGGCAATCTCTGGCATAAGGAAGTTGACGTCGCGCCTGCGTTTGACCGAAATTACCCGCAAATTGCCGATTTGGCCAGTATTATCTAGATTGATGCGCCTATTCTGAAAATGCTTCTTTGGGGCTCGCTTCTAGATCTGGGCTACTTGAGCCCCGTTAGGGTCTCCGGAGCTTGTTTTTGAAAATAGCCAGCGGGCGGCGTGCCCCACTTGAATGCAGTGGGTAGCTCTCGCGTTTTAGGGGGGTAAATCGCTTGGCAGTGGGGGTGATTGATCAGTATGATGCCACGCATAAAGCTATAAAAGGATCTGCTTGTGAACGGAAAAGTTATTGTCGCAATCTTGCTATCGATTGCCCTTGCTGTTGGTTATGTGTTTTACAGCTCATCGACATCTGAATGGAATCAGATCGACCAGGATGAGATGCAAGCGCCGGAACCCGCAGTGAAGGAACCCAAGGTGGTTAAACCCGAGCCGGTGGTAAAAAAGTCATCCGACCCCGTTTCCCCTGAACCAGAGCCTATCGTTGAACCGACACCGGAGCCGGAGCCGAAACCCGAGCCGGCGGCTGAACCCCCGCGGGTAAGTGCTCCCTTATCCCTCAATAACAGTGATCTTCGCGTAAAGCAGGCCATGACCGACTTGGCCCAGCATTTTGTGCGTTGGCTGACGCCGGCCGAGCAGATTCGCAAGTGGGTGCTAACGGTAGATTTGGTTGCCGATGGTAAAATTCCCTATAAGCATTCTCCGGTTAAATATGAAAAAGATCCTTTTCTGGTCCTTCCCGGTGGCGGAGAAAGCTACGTCGCCGACTCGGGTAATTACTCTCGCTGGGACCCATTAATAGCGGTAATGGCTGAGATTCCGGTAAAAGACGCTGCCCGATACTATCGTGATTGGTTGCCCTTGCTGGAGCGTGCTTACGGTGAGCTGGGCAAGTCCGGCACTTTCAATCAGCGCTTTATGGAGGCGCTGGGTCGGGTACGCTCGGTGAGCGAGCCTCCTGTTGGCGCAAAACTGATTCGGCCCCATGTATTTTACGAATATGCGGATTCCGAGTTTGAAAGTGCAGCCCCATTTACAAAATGGGTTTGGCGTTTAGGTCCCGAAAACATGCTGGAACTTCAGGATTTTGCACGCAATTTGAGTGCAGAGCTAAGCTACAAATAATATCGTCGCGGGGCGGCAGCAGCCGCTCCCGTTTCCCCATCTGTTTATCGTAGTAAGTGAGAATACACACATGGACTCCTCTCGCAACCTGCTGGAATATAACCGGCAATGGGCTGCCCGTATCAAGGCAGACGACCCAACTTTTTTTGAAAAATTGTCGGCGCAGCAGACACCTGAATACCTTTGGATTGGATGCTCGGATAGTCGGGTTCCCGCGAACCAGATTCTCGGCATGATGCCAGGGGAGGTTTTTGTACATCGAAACATCGCCAACGTGGTGATTCACACTGACCTGAATTGTCAGTCTGTCATCCAGTATGCGGTCGAGGTGCTGAAGGTCAAACACGTTATCGTATGCGGGCATTATGCCTGCGGTGGCGTCATGGCGGCTATGGGCAGCTCGCAGTTCGGCCTGATTGATAGCTGGCTGCGAAATATAAAAGATGTTTACCGTCGTCATCATGACGAGCTTGACGCGCTAAGCGAAGAAGAGCGAATAGACAGATTGTGCGAGTACAATGTGCTCGCGCAGCTTGAGAATGTCTGCCACACCACGACCATTCAAAATGCCTGGGCGCGCGGCCAGGAGCTCCATGTTCACGGCTGGATTTATAGCGTGCGCGATGGACTGATACGCGATTTGCGAACTACCATTTCGGATCCTGACCAGCTCGCTCCGGTTTACCAGCTGGAATGCGACTCACCGAGCGCCTGATCTTCCTCTTTGAATCTTCCAATCATCCGTTTGGGTGGCGTTGCCGGGGTAACGCCCTCACTACAATGGACGCTTTGGCGGGGAGATAGTAAGCATGGCGGTAAAACCGGTTGACCTAAGTGGCAAAAAAATTCTGATAACAGGGCCGACGGGCCAGGTGGCGCTGCCGGCTGTGGAATCTTTGGCGGCAATAGCTGATGTAACCGCGCTGGCGCGTTTTAGTGATGAAGCCGGCCGGAAGACAATTGAAGCGATGGGAGCCAAGACGGTTAGGGCCGATCTGGCTGATAAAGCTACTTTGGCTAGCTGTCCGACGGATTTTGACTACGTCATCAATTTTGCCGTTGTCAAAAGTGGTGATTTTGAATACGACCTAAAGGCGAACGCCGAAGGCGTTGGAAATCTGATGACGCACTGCAAGAGCGTCAAAGCCTTCCTTCATTTCTCGTCGACGGCGGTCTACGAATACGCCGGGCAGGAGCCGCGCGAGGAATCTGCGCCCTTGGGCGACAATCACCGGGTGATGTTTCCAACTTACAGCATTGCCAAAATTGCAGCTGAAACGGTATGCCGTTTTGTTGCCCACCAACACAATATTCCTACAACTATCGCGCGCTTGAGCGTACCTTACGGCGATAATGGTGGCTGGCCGTATTTTCATCTCCTGATGATGAAAGAAGGTATTCCCATTGAGCTTCATCCCGACGGGCCTAATGTATATAACTTGCTACATTCTTCAGACTACATCGCGAAGCTGCCCTACCTGCTGGCAGCAGCAAGCCCTGAAGTAACAACCACCAATTTCGGTGGTTCACAGGCGGTCAGTATTGAAGAGTGGTGTGCATATCTGAGTGAATTGAGCGGTTTTGAACCCAGGTTTACCGAAAACCCAAAAGCCTTCGGTAGCCTGCAAATCGATACTTCTCGTATGCATGAACTGATCGGTGAAACGGGTATGGACTGGAAGCAGGGTATTCTGTCCATGGTGCGAAGTTTGTCACCTGAATTAATCAAGCGCGCCTGAGCTCGCGACCGTTCCCGCAATACTGGCCTGCGTCAGGGAGAGTCACTAACAAGGCGATAGTGACTCTTTATCCTGAGGTTAAATTAGGCCTTTTTCTTGGCCGCTGCTTTTTTCTTGGGAGCGGCCTTTTTGGCCGGAGTCTTTTTGGCAGCCGCTTTTTTCTTGGGAGCGGCAGCCTTTTTCTTAGCCGGTGCTTTTTTGGCAGCCGCTTTTTTCTTCGGTGCGGCAGCCTTTTTAGCCGGGGCTTTCTTGGCCTGAGCTTTTTTGCGAGCGGCTATTCTTGCTTTACCTAGCGCTAAGGCTCGAGAGTATTCCTTTTTAACCGCTTCGAAATCGTCTTTGGTTAACGACCAAACTGCACGGGCGTCATTTTCCAGATCCTTGGCTTTATCCAGCGTGTCTTTGGCCTTCTTGATTTGCTGGTCCAGTCGAGCATTGAGCTCCTTTTTGGCTTTAGCTTGCAGCTCTTTTAGGCGCTTTTGCTCATCAGCGATACGCTTGCGGGCTTTTTCTACCTGAGCTTTAGCCTGCTTCACCGCTTTTTCAGCGTCCGATACCAAGTTTTTGCGCGCGCTTTCTACTCTGTTTTCCAAAGCGGCGATTTCTTTTTTTATTGCGGCGATTGGGTCTGAAGATTTGCTAGTGGCCATCCGTAGAGTCCTTTGTTTGCTTTGAAGGTTGGCATTAATTGATTAGAAAGATCACGCGCAGTGAGGAGTGATCAATGCTAACTCAACAATACAATAGCAGAATCGAAGAATTTGAACAGGATTTGTACAGATAAAAAAGCCCCGCGACCTTTCGGTGGCGGGGCTTGGTTTGCGGGGCGCTTTTTAGCTTAACCGTTTTCCAGGCTTGTAGTGATATCGATAACGGCTTTTTTACCGTCGCCAAATACCATCAAGGTGTTGTCCAAGGCAAACAGCGGGTTGGGCAGGCCGGCAAAACCGGCGCTCAAGCTACGCTTGATGACAACAACCGTGCGCGCTTTATCAACGTTGAGAATCGGCATGCCGTAAATGGGGCTGCCTTTTTCTTCGCGCGCCGAGGGGTTGGTAACATCGTTAGCGCCCAGGACGATGGCCATGTCGCAGTCCTCGAATTGAGGGTTGATGCGTTCCATTTCGATCAGCTTCTCGTAAGGCACTTCAGCCTCTGCAAGCAGTACGTTCATGTGCCCGGGCATACGACCGGCAACGGGGTGAATCGCGTAAAGCACTTCACCGCCCTTGCGCTCGATAGCATCAGCCAGTTCGCGCACAGCGTGTTGTGCTTGCGACAGGGCCATACCGAAGCCTGGAACGATAATCACTTTCTGGCAGGTCTCAAGCAGCATGCCGATTTCTTCGGCACTTGCGCTAGTGATTTTGCCTTCGTAGATTTCGTCGCCGGCACCTTCGCCTTCGGACACTGCGCCCATGCGGCCAAACAGTACGTTGGGCAGTGAGCGGTTCATCGCCACACACATGATCTTGGTCAGAATGAGACCTGAGGCGCCAACGAGTGAGCCCGCGACGATGAGTACGGTGTTGCCCATAACAAAGCCGGCGAAGGCCGCTGCAATGCCGGAATAGCTGTTGAGCAGGGCGATAACGACGGGCATGTCTGCGCCACCGATGGGCAGAACAAGCGTGAGTCCCAATATCGCTGCCAGCGCGATAGCCACCCAGAAATACGTGGTGTTGGTGGGATCAATTGCGAGCATCACCGTCAGTGCCAGTGAGCCGACTAACAAGAGGCCATTAAAGCCGGTCATGCCGGGGAAGCCGATAGGCTGACCGGGTATGATTTCCTGCAGTTTGGCGAAGGCAATCACTGAGCCTGTGAGCGTGACAGCACCGATAATGACCGCAAGTGCGGTTGTTACAAGGGTAAATACACCCACTGCGCCGGGCGCGAATCCGGTGCCACCTAATGACTGTAGGTAACTCGCGGCAGCAAGGCCGAGTGACGCGCCGCCACCAAAACCGTTCAATACTGCAACCAGCTGAGGCATGGCTGTCATCTGAACTTTTTTGGCGAGCACGAAACCGATAACGGCACCCAGTATTGCGCCGCCAATGATCATGTCAAAGCTGACGATGTTTTTATCGATCAGCGTTACCACAACAGCGAGCAGCATACCGGTTGCTGACAGCAAGTTGCCGCGCACGGCTGTTTTGGGTTTTGTCAGGCCCTTAATGCCCATGACAAACAGCACGGCTGCGACCAGGTAGGCAAGATCCATCCATATTAGCTGCATGATTAATTCTTCCTCTTGAACATGGCGAGCATACGGTTAGTAACCATATAACCGCCTACCACATTAATGGTGGCAAAAGTCACGGCGATAAAGCCCATCCAGCGAGCCAATTCTCCGCCATCAGTGTTACCCGCAGCTAAAATGGCGCCAACCACAGCAATGCCCGAGATGGCATTGGTGCCTGACATCAGAGGTGTGTGCAGTGTTGGTGGAACCTTGGTAATCAGTTCTACGCCGAGTAACAGGGCGAGCACGAACAGGCTCACCTGCATTAATAAAATTTCCATGGTTATTCTCCTGTTTTCTCGTCGGCGACTTCTTCAGCCGGAGGCGTGCCTAATTGCATCTCTGGCAGCTTGAGAATGTTGCGGATCATCGCGTGTGTCACTTCGCCCTTATGGGTAACCACGGTGCCGGCAACGATCTCGTCGTCGAAATCGAGCTGCAACACGCCGTCGTCGTCCAACAGGTGGCTTAACAAGGTTGTCATGTTATTGCCAAACATCTGGCTGGCATGGAAGGGGTGGCGGGCGGGCAAGTTAAGCGGGCCGCTGATTATCACGCCTTCAACATTGATGACTTCGCCAGCCTTGGTCGCGGCGCAGTTACCGCCGCGCTCGGCAGCGATATCAACAATAACCGTACCCGGCTTGACCGATTTCAGCATGTCTTCGGTGATTAGTACGGGTGAGCGGCGGCCCGGTACAGCAGCCGTCGTAATAATGACGTCTTGAGTCGCCAGTACTTTTGCCAGAGCGGCTTGCTGTTTGGCGAGCTGGTCAGCAGTTTGTTCCTTGGCATAACCGCCAGCGTCTTCCGCTTCCTCGTTTTCCAATTCCAGTTCGATAGGCTTGGCACCTACGGAGAGAATCTGGTCGGCAGCCGCAGGGCGAATATCGTAGGCAGACACAACAGCGCCGAGACGCTTGGCCGTTGCGCAGGCCTGCAGGCCTGCTACACCGGCACCCAGAATAAGGACGTTGCAGGCTTTTAGCGTTCCGCCGGCTGTCATCATCATGGGGAATATACGCGGCGCCAGGCTGGCGGCGTGCAGTACGGCGTGGTAACCGCCGATAGTGGCCATAGAAGAAAGCACGTCCATGCTCTGGGCGCGGCTGATACGGGGTACCATTTCCAGGCCTAGCGAGGTGACTCCGCGCGCAGCAATTTGCTGGGCGAGTTCGGCTTCGCCTAGCGGGTCAAGCATGCCGGCGATCATTTGACCCTCTCGCAAACGCGCCAGATGTGCCTCTCGCAGGCTGGCGTCCGGGCTTACGGGCTGTATGCCAAGCACCAGTTCGGAGCGCTCAAAGATGGCGTCCGGGGAGGGAACAATTTCTGCACCCGCCTCTGTAAAGTCCGCGTCGGAAATCCCTGCAGCCGTACCGGCGCCGGTTTCTACCAGACAGGTTTGGCCCTTTTCTACCAGGGTTTTGATGTTCGGGGGTGTGAGCGCTACACGGGTTTCACCGGCGGCGTGCTCACGGCACAGTCCTATTATCACACCAAGCTCCTTTGTTTGCTGCTTGTGGGAACCCGCGTTGTACACCGGTCAGCGGGCATTTCGCGGGCATAGAGGGGGAGGGATTACGGCCTTGTGTAGCCGAAAACTCCCCCCCAGGAATCAGGCAATTAGCCGAGCATTATACGGTTTTTCATCTTATTCAGGCAATTGATAGCGCTTATAACCTCCATTGATTGTGCTGATGGAGACGCGCTGGCCCAAAATTTGCCGTATTGTGCCTAAATAAATCTAAGGCGTCACATTTTTTTGTAGGCTAAATAGAGTAGGCAACTGGAGGTAAAAGATGGCAGACCAACGCACGGAAATTGAGGCGGCGGTATTTCGTCGCTTATTGGAGCATTTGGACAGTCGTAAAGATGTGCAGAATATAGACTTGATGAATCTGGCGGGATTTTGCCGAAATTGTCTTTCCAAGTGGTATGTTTCGGCTGCGCAAGAGCAGGGTGAGCAGGTGGACTACGAAAGCGCTCGCGAGCTTGTCTACGGAATGCCTTACAGCCAGTGGAAGGCTCAATTTCAGAAGGAAGCTAGTGCGGAGCAATTGAAGAAATTCGAGGGCAGCTAGAAACGGGCAGCGGATCTCTGCAGATATCCGTTGCCCGCTGCCGGGTTCTTACAGGCGGCCGTTTGGTATGTATCGGTTTGTTGAATGCTCGCGCAACCACAACAGTTCTTCAGCGCTTAAGCGCTCGCCCCGCTTTTTAAGAACCTTGCTCGCCCAAATTGCCGGTGAGCTATCGCCGGCCTCCCAGCCGCTTAATTGCATTTCGGCCAGGGCAAAGAATTTTATAAGCAGACGCAGTTCGTCGTTGTCAAAGTCTTCCAGTGCGCCAAGCCAGTCGGACTGTGACAGGCGCATTGTCGGGGCATAGCGCTCGCATTCGTTGGCGTCGAAGTGATTTGCGAGCTGTTCTAGCTGATCCTGTTTTGCAATCTCCACGGCTTTGACCAGAAAGCCTCGGTCAATGCTCGTCTCACCTGCCGGTGTCCAACTGCCAATGCTCATGCCTGGGTTCGTCCGAATCGATTGGTTTTGCAGTATATCCCAGCCTAGGCCCCTTGCGGATAATGAGTGCATGTATAGCGGTTCTTTTCCTCCTAAACGCTTAGCAGCCCTCGAAAGCTGTGATATGTTTTGGTTCGAAACGGACAACAATATAGATTCTGGAGTAGACAATGAGCGAAATTGATCCGGTAATGTTGGTTGACTACGGCCCCTTGAAAGCCTTGATTGGGGTTTGGGAAGGCGGCGATGGCATGGATATCTCGCCGGAGCCCGACGCTGTTGAAGAAAACCCTTACTTTGAAACCATTGTGTTTGAAGCGGCGGGCGACGTTACTAATGCGGAAACCCAAAAGCTTGCCATCGTTCGCTACCACCAAGTTGTTAAGCGCAAACGCAACAACGAGGTTTTTCACGATCAAATCGGTTACTGGACCTGGGATGCAGCGGACAACACGGTGTCTTTTTCGCTGGCGATTCCGCGTGCAGTGACTGTTCTGGCCGGCGGTACTTATACGCCCGGCAGCAATGAACTCAAAGTGGCGGCAAAAGCTGGGGGAGCTGATTGGGGTATATCCCAATCGCCCTTTATGCTTGAGAAGGCCAAAACTACGGCCTTTGAAATGCAGGTCGCTGTTGATGGTGACACCATGAAATACCGGCAAACAACGTCGCTGAGTATTTACGGTCGCGATTTCCCGCATACGGATGAAAATACCCTTAAGCGGGTCTCTTAAGCCCGGCAGGCCCGGCGAAATGAGTCGGGCGCTGTCTCCCTCCCCCCCTTTTTGAAAGGAACTTCATGGCCTCATGTATCTGGGTAGACGC
The DNA here is from genome assembly GCA_041625575.1 of Litorivivens sp. Lineage (GTDB taxonomy): Bacteria > Pseudomonadota > Gammaproteobacteria > Pseudomonadales > Spongiibacteraceae > Litorivivens. The sequence goes on along the minus strand of JBFJTG010000002.1, from coordinate 47,902 downwards.
GGATGCCTGCCCGAAAGTGATTCGCGACATACTATTTCGAGCCGCCCAGCGCACGGGCATTGAATTGATACTGGTTGCCAATCAGTCGATCGCAACGCCCCCAAATGCCAACATCCGCTCCCTACAAGTGCCCCAAGGGTTTGATGTGGCGGACAATGAAATAGTAAAGCGCGCGCAAAAAGGTGATCTGGTGATTACCGCCGATATTCCACTGGCGGCAGAGGTTATGGAAAAAGGCGCCGAAGCCTTAAATCCTCGTGGTGAGCGCTATACGGATAATAGTATTCGGCAGCGTCTCAATATCAGGGATTTCATGGACACAATGCGTTCCAGTGGTGTACATACTGGTGGTCCGCCGCCCTTGGGGCCTCGAGAAAAACAGGAGTTTGCCAATCATCTCGACCAGTATCTTGCGCGGTGGTGCGCAGCGACAAGCAAATAAAAATGGCCGCTGCCTGGGGGTGCGGCGGCCGGAAGTGTAAAACCTTAGCTATTATTAATGGACAGGAAGAGTTTTGATTGCGTATTAATCGCTGAGGCCAGCGAGTGCAGGCGATTAACATAGTAGTTGAAGCTGAAGGCCGAGAGGGTTCTGCAGTCCTCCAGCGCTCGCTCGGCATTTGCGATGTACTGCTTGATATTACTGACGGCAGTTGCCATTTGCTCGTAGGTTGATGTTTGTGCGGAAGGCACAGCGGGGACTGCGTAAAACACAGTTTGTTGACATCCGGCAAATGCCGGTGAGGCGCCTGCCAAAATGAGCAGTGCCAAGCATAGAGACCTAAACATACACGATACCTCCTTTGTTCAGTTTTCGTGTACAGGTCAATTAGCAATCGCCATGCCAAATGTTATATGGCTATATCATTTTCCTTCAAGTGCCTGATTGGATATGTATTTCGCGCTTATTACGGGGTGTTTCCGCGAAGCAAGTTCCACATTTCCAATGCACTGGTGTGTGGCACGAGACTAAAAGTAGTGCAAATCGGAGCTGCGAATCTAAATGCTAACGCTCAGATCCGTTCGTAAATTGTGCGTCGCGTAGAATTACAACAGCACCAGCCTGGGGCGAAAAACAGCGGAGCATCGCTGCTCCGCCGCAAGGGCTTAGAGTTTTTCCAGAATGAGAGGCATGTCGTCGAGCGGCTTGGCAAAGGGGAAGTGTTGAATTTTTGCCGGGTATTGGTAGCCATCGACAAACTTTAATCTGTATTTGGGTAGCAAATCCGCCAATACACATTTGAATACCATGCCCGCAAAATGCAAGCCGATGCATTTGTGCGCGCCGCCGCCAAAGGGCGCCCACATAAAGGGGTGCTTCTTGTGCTCTTCCCGGCCCGGGCCAAAACGATCGGGATCAAAATTGTGGGGGTTGTCCCACCATTCCTCCATGCGGTGTGTGTAAAGCGGCGAGCATTGAATCAGCGAGTGTGCCGGGATGTGGTGGCCCTCCAGCTCCGAGTCGCGAACGGTGCGGCGCATAAACTGTGGCACGGGCGGATGTAAGCGAAGCACCTCCTTGAATAACATTTCTGTGTACTTAAGATTGTCGCCAAGATCATCAAAATCGATATGGGTTTTATTGAGCGACAAGACTTCGTCGCGGATGCGATCCTGCCAATCCTGATGGCGGGCAAGAAAGGATGCCGTCATAGTCAGGGCGCTGGTTGTTGTGTCGTGTGCGGCCAGCAGCAGGAAAATCAAATGTTCGCCAACAACCTTTTCAGAGAAGAGATTGCCTTCGTCGTCTGTTTCCTTGGAGAAAAAGCTGGCCATGTCGCGCCCCTCGCTTTGCCGTTTTTCCGGTACCAGCCCAATAAAGAACTTCTCGAGCTCGCGGCGACCATTCATGCCTTTTCTGTACAGCAGGCCCGGCCAGTCCTTGCGTATCAGGGCCACAGTTGCGGACATCATGTCCAGAAAGTCTTTGTTCAGTTTCTGTGTTTCTGGACCTTCCATTTCCATGCCCAGAAAGACCTTGGCAGCCACGTCCAGTAGCAATTCTTTAACATGGGGATAAAAGTGGAAGTCTTTCTTGTCGCCCCAGTTGGCAATGCTTTTATCTGTAACAGTGTGGATGTCTTCCACATAGCCGCGCATGGCATCATTTTTGAAAGCGGACTGCATAATGCGGCGGTGGATTTTGTGTTCGCCAAAGTCGCGCATTAACAGGCCGCCGGCAAAAAAATCACCCAGAGGGCCGTCGTAGCCCATGCGGGGGGAAAATAGCTGATCGGGATCAAGGGTCAGCAGTTTGATGTATTCCGGCCCCAGGCAGACAACCATGCGGTTGAAAGTGAGTGACGCTTTGGAAATCGGCCCGGTGGTCTTATACATCTTATCGAGCACAGCGTAGGGGTCGACCAGAAAGGGAAAAGTACTGCCGATGAACGGCAGACCGTATTTGCCTGGCAGGTGATCCAGGTTTGTGTTGTCTTTCGCGTACACGTAGCTATTGTCAGCGTGGCTGGTGGCCATAGAGATCTCCTTGCGGTGCATTGTGCAATGCGCGGCGCTATAGGCTAATAGTTATTAGTTTTGTGCCGGTTTGCCCTTTAAACTGAAATCGATCATACGCCGGCGAAGGCGCGGCATCAACGCGCTAAATCTAACATTTTATACATTGCAGCGCTGGGCTATATTGGCCCTACCAAGCTAAGGAAAAACAATGGCCTATCGTAATTCTACCCGTGTATGTATTTATGGTGCTGGCAGTATAGGCACCTACGTAGGTGGCCGTCTGCAGGCGGCAGGCATGGCAGTGAGCTACATCGGGCGCCCGCGTGTTGCCGAGCAAATTAGACGGCAGGGCCTGCATCTTAGTGACTGGCAAGGTGCCGATATTCATTTGCCTGGCGATCAAGTTGACTTTCATACCGATGACGCCATTGCGGAGCAAGCCGATTTAATCATTGTGTGCGTTAAGTCCGGGGCGACCGAGGAGGTGGGTCTGGCGCTGGCCGGGCGACTTCGAACCGAAGCTGTGGTGATGAGTCTGCAAAATGGTGTGGGTAATGGCGCAGTGCTGTCTCGACATTTGCCTGGCAATGCAGTGCTCTCCGGCATGATTTCCTTCAACGTCGTTCAGCAGGGCAATGGCCACTTTCATGCGGGTACGGAGGGGGAGTTAATGTCTGACCCCCACCCGATACTGGAGCCCCTGTTGCCGGTGTTTGACGAGGCTGCATTGCCGCTGGAATTGCGTGAAGATATGCTGCAGGTGCAGTGGTCCAAACTGCTGATGAACTTGAACAATGCGATTAATGCCCTGTCAGGCATTCCTCTCTACGAGCAGTTGTCCCAGCGTAATTTCCGCCGTTGTCTGGCATTGCTTATTCGCGAAGCCCTGGGGGTCGTAAAGGCGGCCGGAATTCGCCCTGCTAATTTAGTACCCGTTCCCATGCCAATGCTTCCTTTCATTCTGTCGACTCCGGACGCGCTGTTTACGCGTTTGGCCAAGCGAATGCTGGCCATAGACCCCATGGCCCGGTCTTCCATGTGGGAGGATCTCGAAGCCGGTCGGCGTACCGAGGTGGATTGGATTAACGGTGAAGTTTTGAAACTTGCTGCCAGCGTCGGTATAAGCGCACCCGCAAACGCGCGTATTGTTGAGCTGGTTCGCGCCGCAGAAGCGGGTGGTGAGCGCGCATGGCAGGGCGAGTCCTTACTGCGTAGTCTGAAAGAGAGTTGTGAGGTGTAGCTATGGATTTCTCCGGCAAGTCGATAATGATTACCGGCTCGGCCTCGGGTATTGGGGAGGCCTGTGCCCGGCGTGCTGCGCAATGCGGTGCTCGTCTGTTGCTGTGCGACATAGACGTTGAGCGGGGAGAGGCCTTAAGCGAGGAATTTAAGGGGCTGGAGATAGAGTCTCATTTCCATGTGTGCAATGTCTCTTCCGAGAGAGATATTGAAACAGCGGTGCGAAAGGCGGAAAAGCACTTTGGTCGGCTGGACTGTGCAATTAATAATGCCGGCATCACGGGCCTGCCAGCTGCGCTGGAGCTCACCTCACTGGACACTTGGAACGAGGTTATAGCCGTAAATTTAACCTCGGTATTTCTCTGCTTAAAATATCAGTTACGTACAATGAAGGCGCAGGGTGGCGGAGCAATTGTCAATATCGCTTCCGGTGCCGGCCTCATTGGAACGCCGAACCTGGCGGCCTATTGTGCCTCCAAACACGGCGTCTTGGGTTTGACCAAAACAGCGGTTTCGGAAAACCCGAAGGGCAATGTGCGCATTAATGCTGTGCTACCCGGCTCTACCCGCACGCCGATGTTAGAGCAGAGCATGGCGCTCAGCGCGGACATTGCAAAGATGGTAATGGCGAGTATTCCCTGCGGACGGCTGGCTGAGCCGGAGGAAATTGCTGAAACCGCGCTTTGGCTTTGCTCCGATGCATCCAGTTATGTCAACGGCCAGTCGCTCGTCGTTGATAATGGCGGGATGTCGCACTGAGGTGGCTGCACCGGGTGTTTGGCGATTGGCCTTTGAGCCGCGAACCGTAAAGCGGGCATTGCGCATTGCCTTTGTTGTGGGCCTCATTCTCGCACTTATTAATCACGGGCCTGCACTTGTCGCCGGAGAACTCGGCGCGGGTCGCTGGCTGCAAATTATCCTGACTTTTTTCGTGCCTTATCTTGTGTCGACAGTCTCCAGCGTGGCAGCCCAGCGAGACCATCAATCGGAATGATCCGGGCTTGTCTTGGTTTTCCGAAGTTGGTGTTTGGCCCGGAGCCAGAGTGTTTTTATCAGGGCTATGGCCTCGGGGCCAAGTAAGAATAATCCCGCGTACCAGGTAATTTCCGCCGCAATAAACAGTCCGCCTGCCCAATAGGCTTTATCGTCAGGGTTTAGGGTGAGGAAGGGAATTACCGGCAGCGCGGCCCAAAGCAAGCAGGAGAGGATGATGATTGTCCAGCCTGCGTTGCGGCGCACGTCTAAACTTTCTCAGTGGCTATGGAAAAATAGTCCTGGTAATCGCGAAAGCGTCGTCGTTCTTCGTCTAGGCGCAACCCTGTAGTCATAAAGTGGTGGCGCGGCTTGCCGTGCTGGTCTTCGGGGTTATCGCGCAAATAATTATGCATGGCCGCTTCGGCTTCAGTGCTCAAAGGTATATCGAAATGCTGGTAGAGCCGTTTTACGAGTGCTACGGGGTCCGCCATCAGTTCTTCGTAATTGAAATCAAAAAGCTGGGTGCCCGGAAGTTTTCCATGTTTGCGTATGGCGGTATTGCGGTTGAGCCCGTTTGCTATCAGGGCCGACTGATGGGTGGCAATATCGTGCATATTGGCCTTGTTGGTAACCACGCTGCGCAGTGTGTAGGTGAGGCTGCTTAATGAGCATACGACTTTAACCGGATCGCGATGTACCTGAACGATCATGGCATCGGGGTATCGGGTCAGTAATGTATCCAGGCTCCATAAGTGTCCGGGCGAATTTAGAACCCAGCGTTCACCCTTGTGTCGCCATTGCAAGTATTGGAGAAACTGGTAATGCAGGTTGTAGGCGCCACGAAAATTGGCTTCCTGTTGCAGCCAACGCTCGTAGGAGGGCACTCGAAAGCTGACGCCAAAGGCCATGGACATAAAATTTATGGAGGTGATCGAAACGCATTCCTGAGGGCGTTGCGCACCCATGGGGTAGATCTTTTTAAATTCAGGCATTAGCCGGTCGACGTGCCTTAGTTCTTTTGCGACTTTGCTGATTCTCGGGTCGCTCTGGTAAGTCTCGGTGCGCGGTGGCGGGAAAGGGTATTTTGTTTCCCAGGTCATGGGGACACGATTGCTTGGATCTTGCGCCATCAGCGAATGCAGGAGTGTCGTGCCGGACTGCGGTAGTCCGAGAATAAACAGGGGGCGCTTGACGGGTGAACCGCTGAGTTCGCGATTGACCTTGAAGGCATGTATCAGTTTGAGTCTATTTTCAAGTGTCAGCAAAATTTCTGTTTGCGCCACAATACGGCCAAAGGCGCTTAATTCGGCCTCTGTTTCCAGGGATTCGCAGAGTCGGTCTAAGCCTTCACGAAAATCATCGGGCCCAAAATCGCTTAAATTCGTTCTCTGCCGTGCGCGTCGGATTAGCCTGTTGGGGTTCAGGCTCGCTCCCTGAACGCCGACCAAGAGCAGGCTTTTGCCAACCAGATTAACGATTCTGATGGGTAGAGGTAAAGCTGCCTGATACATCCAATCACTGTCCATGTTTCGGGGGCGACAGTCTACCCCAGCGGGGATTCGACTGGCCAGCCGAAGCAGTCCGCGAGATAGCGGTTTAATGGGCATGTCATGTTGGTGGTGAAAGATTCGTGCATGCTAGGCGGATCACCCATTGAGGGGATGGTACCGGCCAGCTGGCCGGTTATAGTCATCAATCTCATTGATTTACACCGGCAATAAGGAGCACCGCATGATTGATTTAGAGGCCATTGAGCTTATAAAGCAGCTGAAATCCCGTTACTTTCGATTTTTGGATACCGCTAATTGGGAAGGTTTGAAAAATACGGTGTTCACCCCAGATGCGAGCATTAATTTTAAAAGCCCGTCTTATGACATCAGCTTCAATGGCTGGCCCGAGCTGGAAAAATTTTATGAAAGCGCTTTTACAAAAACACGCTTTGGTATGCATACAGGTCATCACCCGGAAATCACAGTGACTGGCGATACGGCCGTCGCGCTGTGGTATCTCCACGATATATTTGTAAACCTTGACGAGAATACTCAATTCGAAGGCAGTGCTCTGTATCGCGATGAATGCGTGAAAGTCGACGGTGAATGGCGCATAAAGAACTCTGCTTACGAGCGCCTGTTTGAACAGATTAGCAAGCGCCCTGATGATATCAAGGTGACAGCAATTCCGATTGGCAACCGCTTCGCCTGCGACTAATTCTTGTGCTTTACTACGAAGATATAGTGTTAGGGAATCGTATCGTTGGCCGGGATAGCTACCAGGTCAGCGCGCAGGAGATTAAGTCTTTCGCGGGTGAGTGGGACCCGATGCCTTTCCACTTGGATGAAGAGCTGGCGAAGCAGTCGCCATTGGGGCGGCTGTTCGCGTCTAGTATCCACACCGTCGGTATTGCTGTGCGTTTAAGTCATCGGCTACAGGGCGAGACGATGGCGGTGGTTGCCGGTCTGGGTTGGGATGAGGTGCGCTTTCCCTTGCCCGTATGCGCAGGTGATTGTCTGCGTGTCGAGGCGGAGGTGGTAAGCAAGCGAGAGTCAGCGAGCAAACCTGATCGCGGTATTTGTGTTAATCAATTGTCGGTATTTAATCAACTCGATCAGCTTGTCGTAGAGCTGAAGATTGCCAGTTTGGTGCTGAAGCGGCCGCAAAGTGCGAGTTAAGCAAATCTTCATCCGCGGGCGCTTGATTTGTTAACTATGCGGTCGTATAGTCAAAAATGATTAGCGTAGCCCATACAATAAGTGCATGCCGTGCATATTTTACTAGGACAGGTGGCCCATGATTACCAGCTTTGATGACTACTGTATTCACCAAACCGCGCTGCCGGTTGCCGAGCCTTCGCAGAGTGACCGCAATTTTTACGACCGTTATTGGTTTAATGGTTTTGACGAGGGAGGCAATTATCTCTTCGAAATCGGTTTTGGTTTGTATCCAAATCGCCGCGTCATGGACGGCCATTTCAGTGTGGCGATAGGTGATAAGCAGTACGCTTTTCACGCCTCGCGCCGTGCACCCAAAGATCGTCGCGACACGAATGTCGGCCCCTTAAGTATTATAATCGAAGAGCCTATACGGAAGGTGCGGGTGAGGCTGGAGCCCAACGAGCACAAGATCGAGTGCGATCTTCTTTTTACAGCGGCCAGTATTCCTCACCGTGAACCCGCGAACGTCATGCACGATGATGGTCACCTGATCATGCATACCACTCGCTTTACCCAGATGGGGCGCTGGCAGGGGCATTTTTCAATTGACGGTAAGCGATATGAGGTGAATAAGGATTATGGCACCCGTGATCGATCCTGGGGTGTGCGTCCGGTAGGCGAGCCGCAGCAGGGTGGAGCTCCCGGTTTGATGAATAACGAACCCGGTGTTTACTGGATATGGAACCCGATTAACTGGGGTGATTTCTGTACTCAGATGGGTAGCTTCGAGGACCGCGACGGAAACCCGACGCAGATCAGCGCAGATCGCTTGCCGCTCTACGACAAGCTTGAAGATATTCCCGAGGGTGAAGATCCCGGCATGATAGCCATGACAGAGATCAAGCATCAGGTGCGTTGGAACAAAGGCACGCGCCTTGCAGCCGGTTGCGACATGCAGTTTACGGATAAAAACGGCCAAGCTTACGAGATAACGATGGAGCCGCTGCAGCGTTTTTACATGCTCGGTATTGGCTACAACCATTCCGAGTGGGGTCATGCTTACTGGAAAGGCGAACTGGCAACAGGGCGTGAAGAGTGGGATCTGAGCGCGGTTGATCCGCTCGATTACCAGTTTATCCATACACATCAGGTTGTGCGCGCAAAAATGGGTGACAAGATTGGAATGGGAACGTTAGAGACTATTGCGATAGGTCGTCACGCGCCCTCGGGCTTTAAAGATTATTTCGACGGTGCTGAGTAGGACGCTATTTAGCTGAACAAGTGAGGGGTTCCTCCGCGAGCAAGGCTCGCTCCTACAAGGCGATAAGCCAATTGTAGGAGCCTGCCGCGCAGGCGAAGCCCCAAGAGTCTCACCACATTCAGGAGCCTGCCTGCAGGCGAATTGATTATACAGCTCGCGCAGCCGCGCTTTTCCCCGCCAGTCGCCCGAAGAAGGTCGCATCACCCACTGACATGCCGCTGGCATAACCCGCCGCTGTTCGTGGAATGCCTGCAGTGGTTCTGCCGGCAGCGAACAATCCCGGAATAACGTCGCGTTCGGGTGTCACTACCTCTCCTGTTGGCAATGAATCCAGGCCGCCCAAGGTGAAAAATGGATAGAAGGCGCCGCGTCCTAGCGAGCAATCCAGTGCCACATAGGGCGCTTTTAACGGGCGCAACCAGGCTTCGTGCTTGTGAAAGAGTGGGTCTTCACCTTTTTCAGCGTGCTTGTTGTAGGTTTCAATGGTGTGGCTTAGGGTGCCTTCGGTCAGACCCAGCTCCTGCTCAAGTTCCTCCGGGCTGTCGCCGGTACCGGCAACCTGCGCGCCTAAGTAACTCATCTTTTCGTAGTCGCCGTAGCCCTCAACATCGGTAATCAAATAGATGCGCTGGGAATGCTGTTGCTGTTGGATGAGTGCGTTGTATCCGACACGGCCGTGGTAGCAATCTTCATTGATAAAGCGCTGGCCTTTGTCGTTTACAAAAATGCCGTAGGTGAGTGACGAGGGCGGGTAGAAAGGGACGGTTGTAAAACACTCGTGCATATTAACTGTGCCTGCACCCACACCTTGCCCCATCAGTATTCCCGCACCGGTATCGCCCGGGTTGCCAATGGGTTCCAGTCCTTTGTCGAACAAGGGGGCGTATTTGCGAACCATCTCTTCGTTCATGCAAAAGCCGCCTGCGCACAGCACGACGCCTTTGCGTGCTTTGACTGCGACCTCCTGCTGGTTCATGCGAACCACAACGCCAACGACACTGCCTGTGTCGTCTGTTATCAATGTAAGTGCGCGTGTTTCATAGTTCACCGTGATCTTGTCGCGCTGGTTGACCTGCTCGGTCAATATTTTCATTAACAGGGGGCCACCATTGTCGCCTTCGACTTCGAGGTTGTGTCCGCGCGGTACCGGATAGGCGGCATCGGTAAAGGGGTAGGCTTTCTCATTGCCGGTGAATAGCAGGCAGTCGTCCGTCAGCGCCATAATGGCCCGTTCTTTCAGTTCCGAATCTTTAAAGGGAACACCCTTGTCCACTAGCCAGTTAAAATGCGCGAGGCTGTTTTGAGCGTAGGTTTCGATCTTGGCATCGTCGGCATTACTGCCAAATGCCGTTTTCAGAAAATTAATCATGTTTTCGGTTGTGTCGTCGTATCCGCAGGCTTTTTGCACCCGGGTGCCGCCGTTACCGCCCATATAAATCTCTGCACTGGACAATGCGGTCGAGCCGCCGCTAGCGCTGGCGAGTTCGAATATCTGAACCTCGGCACCGGCGTCAGCCGCTTCGAGGGCCGCACAGGCGCCGGCGCCGCCAAAGCCAATTACAGCGATATCGGTTTCAATGGCCCACTCGCTAATGTCAGATGCGCGCTTGGGTTTCGTGGGGCTGGTTTTATCACTCATGCGTATTGGCTCCGTTTGTCTGTGCGGCAATGTTTAAGGCGATAGTATTATATTGGAAGAGGGCGGCAGACCTATACCATTTGAGGCCAGTAAAATAGTTCATATAGGGGGTGTTTAAGAAATCAGACTGCTGAAGGTGTGTGGGGCTTGTCGGCTCTCGCTCAACAAATTCCAGTCAAAAAAAGGGCTACCGAAGTAGCCCTTTTGGATTTTACAGCCTTTACAGTGCTAGCAATTAGTACTCGTAAATAAAGTCCATGCCGTAGGTGCGGGGCTCACCCCAAATCATGGCGCGGTCGATATGCGGCGTGTTGTCGATGGCGGTAAGGTGATATTCCTCGTCGTCGATGTTTTTCACCCAGGCGGCAACCTGCAAAATACCACCCATGACTGCCAAATCGCTAAGCGATATACGGGCGTTCGTCAGGCGATAATCATTCAGGAAAGTGCCGCGATCTTTACGGCCATCTTTGGAAACGTTCTCGGCGCGGGAGCCGCCGTTACGCTCATCCATAAAGTTATGGCTAATGTTCAGGTTCAGGCTGCCCCAGTCGCCTTGAGTCAGCGTCCAGTCCATGGCGAGCGTATAGGAATGCTCCGGCGCCGAGAAGAACACAAAGGTGTCTGCGATGTCTGCACCCGTAACCGTGTCAGTTGCTTTGGTGACTTCGGTATCCAGATAGGCGTAGTTAAACATGAACAGCAGATCGCGAGTTGCCAGGAAGGTAACGTCGGCTTCAAGGCCCATCATTTCAGCTTCACCGGCGTTGCTTACCTTGGTGTCAGCAATGGTGCCGTTCAGAATTTGGTTCAGCTGGATGTCGGTGTACTCGCTGTAGAAGATGTCGCCGTTAACCCGCAGGCGGCGATCCATCAGCTCGCTTTTGATACCCAGTTCGTAGGATTGCACTTTTTCAGACTCAAAGCCTTCAGAAAAGCCGAAGCCGTAGTTGCGGCCATCAGAAGCTGCGCCCTGGCTGCCGTCGCGCTGCGGGTCGCGGGTGTTAAAGCCACCCGACTTGTAGGCTTCAACAGACTTGGCGTAGATATTGATGTCATCGGTCAGGTCAAACTCAAAGGTGACAGTGAACGAATCGTCGGAGAAGTCTTTGTCGCCGGTTACGTTGACGAATTCACGATCAGCCGAGTTTGGTAGGCCTGCAATGGGTCCGAGAAACGTGGCAACAAGCGGGTTGCTGGCTTCAGCAGCGCCACCTGGCAACAGAGGGTTTTCAATGTAGACGAAATCGCGCTGGTTTTTCCGCGCAAAGCGGCTGTCTTCTGAGTGGCGGTAGCCGAAGGTCAGGTGCAGGCGGTCTTCAAGAATTGAGGGGGTCCAGGTGAACTGGCCAAATAGTGCTGTCGACTCATTTTCGACATCGTATTTCTGGCTGAGCAGGTTAACGATGCGGGTGTTGCCACTGGAGTCCTGGTCAATGCCTGAGCTTAACTGATGGTGCAATGGCGAGTTGTCTTCTTGTGCATTTTCCTCGAAGAGGTAGGCACCAACGATGTATTCAACACGGCCATCGGCGAAGTCACCGGTAAACTGCAGTTCGTGGGAGGTCTGATCCTGGGTTATAACCGGTACAACCAGTGGCGTACAACCGCCAACGGCTGCTCGTGCTGCAGGTCCGCAATAGATATTGGAATCCAAACGATAGTCCGGGTTGCCCGTGCCGCCGCTGAGGTCAGCGTAAGAGCGGTCGTCCAGGGTGCGGTAGGCCGCAATATACTTTAACTGCCAGGTGTCGAAGTCTGCTGCGAAAGTCAGCGAGTGACCTTCGATCTCCGTGTTGGAGTCGTGCATTGGCGAAGCAGAGGCCATTTCGTCAAAGCGCTTGTCGCTGTAGCGCGCGTTATTGGTTGCCGACTGTTTGATTTGATCGGACTGGCCTTTGTTACAGTCGTTGGGGTTGCCGCCGCAAGGGGGAGTAATCGGCTGGTAAATGTAGTTGACGTAGCTCATGTCGGAAAAGTCGTAGGCATAGTCAACTGTCAGCCAGTCGGCAGCGTCCCAACGCAGGTCGATGCGATAGCCCTGAACGTCGCGATCACCGAAATTCTCGCTTTTGCCCGGAACGTAGCCAGGGCTGCTGGTGTCCTGAACGACGCCCGTGTTTTTGATGAAGCCGTCATTGCTGGTCGTGAGGTAGGACAGTTTGGCCGCCAGCGTGTCAGTGAGAGGCAGGTTCAAAGACGTTTTCGAGGTAAACAGATTGCGGTTGCCAGCAACAAACTTCTGCTTGAACTCAAAAGCTTCTGTTGAGGGGCGCTTGGTGATCATGTTCACAGCACCGCCAGTGGTGTTGCGGCCGTACAGGGTGCCCTGTGGTCCGCGCAGAATTTCGATTCGTTCCAGCTCGGCAACATCCAGCGCAGTACCGGTTGCGCGTGCTACGTAGACGCCATCAACGTAAATGCCAACCGGTGGATCCTGTGTTACCTGAGTGTCGGAGATGCCGATGCCGCGAATAAAGATACGCAGTGTGGCGTTGTTAATAGGAAACGGCTCAATGGTCAAACTCGGCACTTTAGAGCCGATGTCCGACAGGTTGTTGATCCCGTCAGTTTCCAGTCGGCCGGCGCCGAAGGCTGTCAGTGAGATTGGAGTGTCTTGCAGCGATTCAACTTTTTTCTGGGCGGTTACAATAACCTCTTCCAGAGCAATCGGTGCTGCATTCCTGCTTGCCTGAGCCAGTACAAGCGATGGAGTCGCGGCACAGGCTAACAACGCAGTGAATTTCAGTGCGTACTTGTTCATATTTAAACCCTTCCAGCTGGTCGGTGTATCACCGGGAATCGTTGTTACTCTTATTAGTGCAGCCTCCACCGCTTGCCCATGTGGATGCCGACGGAAAGTGCTGCTGGCCTTATAGTTTGATTTGTTGGCCAGCTGGAAATACTACCACACCACTTTGAAAATCATAGGGCAGATTGTGCTCTCTTAGTGGCCGGAAATGTTAATGGAATCAGGGGCTATGGCCTCATTCGTTTGGATCAGCCCCGGTCCGCGTATGACCTCATCTGCGAGGCTCTGCTGGAGTGCTTTGAAGTATTGTCCTATATCCAACTTGTCCGTAAGTGTGGGTGCAAGCCAGTGCGCGTTTCGGAGACACTCGTTGAGAGGCCTGTCTGGCAACCAGCGGCGACAGGCGTGTATGAGCTTTAAGCTGCGAAATCCGTCAAACCAGGTCTGTATGTGTCGTTGCGCCTGATGTGTGCTGCGGCTGTTTCCAAGGGCTTGGGCAACGGCTATATCGCAGCGGAATTCATTCCATAGTTCAATGAGTCGCTCAGCTACGAGTTCCTGAGCGGCGGCGATTTCTGCCAGTGAGACGCCGGTGTTGGTGTGTGTTGCCTGATTTAGCCCTATTAGTATTGCTTTCAGGTAGGTAAAAGAGTCCGGGTGATAGCTGCGATAACTGGCGGTGCTCTCAAGCGCCAGAATTTTTCGCAAAGCTGGGCCGGTGCCGAAGGGCACTCTCCCGGACAGCCTGGCGCTTAGCCTTATTTCGGGTTGGCTCGCGTGGCGAATGCCGCCAATTTTTGCGAGCTTGTTCAAGAGATAGAAATCCTCGCCACCGGCCTTCTTCGGGTAGCCGCGCACTTGGGCATAGGCTAAAGCGTCAAAGGCAAAGCAGCTGCCAATCGTGGGCCAGGCGTAGGGAGAACCTGCAAACCTTAGCCCGGCGACGTAATAGAGCATGTGCAGTTCATATTGCCTGATGGCCGGTTCGGTGACGGTATCGCGCAGGTGACGAAAGGGAAATACACAGGCGGCCGCGGTGTTTGTCTGCGCTTTCAGCGCATCCCAATAGTTACGCGGTAGTAGGGCGTCGGCGTCAGTACAGCCTAGCCATGGGTGAGCTAGTTTGTTCGTGGCGAGTAACTGACAGGCGATATCTGCGCCGATTTTACGTGCAATCCCGACGCCTTGCTTTTCAGGGATGGGCTCACCGTCAAGGCAGCGATCCACCACGAGCACAGCGCAGTTGTCAGCGCGGTTGTGCAGCGAGAGCTGCGCGTTCCGCCAGACGGGATGGGGAAGCGACGTGATTATAGTATTTGCCCAAGCCGTATCGCCGTCGTCTGGCGGACGGTTTAGCACGGCAATGAGCAGATTGTCGCGGGGGTGGCGATGATGCAGGAATTCGGGACTTTCCCGGTAGGCGGGGATCACCAAGGCCTGTTTCCATTGTCCGGGCACGGCTGCCGCCAGGCGAACTTCTGATTCCGCGTAACGTTCCAGATATTGCTGCAGAGACACTAGTGCAAGGCCGGTGTGTGGGCCTGGGCGGCCATCACCTCGGCCTCCAGGGCAATCCATTCCTGAAGTCGCCGGGCCACGAGCTCCTTGGGGAAGTACTTCTCGGCCAGATCGGTGAACAGGCTGTGATGGCGTTCTTCCGAGCGGCTAATAGATTGGTAGAACTGCTTTAGTTTGCCTTCCTCCAGTGCGTCGGCTATCAAGCCAAAGCGCTCGGCACCGCGCGCTTCGATCACACCGCCAAGCAATAGTCGATCGAGAAAATAGGCTTCGCTGCCTTTGTTCAGGTTTTTGCGCAGGGTGTTGATGTAGACGTCACGTTTATCGGCGGCGGTAATGCCGCCCCGGCTATGGATAAGTTTGACCACTTCGCGGTAATGACTCATTTCTTCAACGGCGAGGTCCGCCATGGCTTCGACCAGTTCGGGTTTGTCCGGGTAGTGTGATGCCATTGATATGGCCATGCCGGCCGCTTTTTTTTCCGCAGCGGCATGATCCAGCAGGAACTCATCAAAGTGTTCTATCACGATGGCAGTCCATTCGGGCGGGGTTTGAAATTGCAGTTTAATCACTAGAGGCTTCGCTCAGGGGCTGAAAGTCGTTGCGTTAATGTTGACGGCGTATATTAGTCGCTTGCGAACGAGGCTGATAGAATGCCCCGCAGTTAAACAGCCTATTGTAAAAGGAACAAGCTGCATGGTCATCAAACCCCGCGTCCGTGGATTTATGTGTGTTACCAGTCATCCGACCGGTTGCGAAGCCAACGTCAAAGAGCAGATCGGCTACGTTAAATCGCAAGGCCAGATCAGCGGTGGTCCGAAGCGGGTTTTGGTTATCGGTGCTTCAACGGGTTACGGATTGGCATCGCGCATTACAGCAGCCTTCGGTTGTGGTGCGTCTACCCTGGGCATCTTCTTTGAGAAAGAAGGTGTGGAGAGGAAGCCGGGTACAGCGGGTTGGTACAACTCTGCCGCCTTTCACAAATTTGCTGAAGGCGAAGGCCTCTATGCTAAAAGCATAAATGGTGATGCCTTTTCCGATGCGATTAAAGAAAAAACCATCGCCCAAATAAAAGCAGACCTGGGGCAGGTGGATCTCGTTGTATACAGTTTGGCAGCGCCTCGCCGTGAGCATCCCAAAACCGGCGAAGTGCACTGGTCTACGCTCAAGCCGGTTGGCAAGGCTGTTACCCAGCGCGGTGTGAATACCGATAAGGAAATCGTTGAAGACGTAACCCTGGAGCAAGCCAACCAAGAAGAGATTGATAACACGGTTGCGGTAATGGGCGGCGAAGACTGGCAGATGTGGATTGATGCGCTTGATGAGGCCGGTGTGCTGGCTGACGGCGCGAAAACAACGGCCTACACCTATTTGGGCGAGCGCCTGACCTGGGATATTTATTGGCACGGCACTATTGGCAAGGCCAAGCAGGATCTGGATCATCGTGTTGTGGATATTCGTAGCAAGCTTGCAGCCAAAGGCGGCGATGCTCGGGTATCTGTGCTCAAGGCTGTAGTGACTCAGGCGAGTTCGGCCATTCCGATAATGCCCTTGTATCTGGCTTTATTATTCAAGCAGATGAAGGCCGACGGTAGCCATGAAGGTTGCATTGAACAGATCTACGGCCTATTTAAAGACAACCTCTACGGCGCTCAGCCGAGCGTAGATGCTGAAGGTCGTTTGCGGCAGGACACGCTGGAATTACGCCCTGAAATTCAGGACGCCGTTGCCGAACAGTGGGCACTCGTCACCAGCGATAATCTGCGCGAACTGACCGATTTTGCTGGCTACAAACATGAGTTCATGCGCTTGTTCGGTTTTGAGCTGGATGGTGTGGACTACGATGCGGAGGTCGACCCGGTCGTACCTATTGCCAATATGGTTTAGCGCCTTTAGCCAGGACGGTAAACATTGGCGCAGATGTTTAGACACCGGGCTACCTAGTACGGACAGGGCTGGTTAGAATGACCGGCCTTTTTACTCTCGGGAACTTCGTTTGTCAGCTTTCCGCAAGGAATTATCAGCACTACTCGCGCTTGCTTTGCCCATTTTGGGCACTCAGCTAGCGCAAACCGGCAACGCTTTTGTCGATACAGTCATGGCCGGGCGCGTGGGTGCGGTTGACTTGGCTGCTGTTGCGGTGGGTGCTAGCGCCTGGGTTCCCATCTATTTGTTTATGACCGGTGTGCTGATGGCTGGCACGCCGGTTTTGTCGCGGCATATCGGTGGCGGCGAATGGGCGCGCGTGAACCCGATCGCCCAGCAATTACTCTATTTAGCTTTGCTATTAGGCGTGTCTGGCTTCTTTTTGCTTCGGCATTTGGACCCGCTCTTTCACGCCATGGACGTCGATCCCGAGCTTTTGCCGAAGGTCAGTGATTATCTGCGTGCCTTGAGCTGGGGTATGCCGGGCGCGGCGCTGGTGATTGCATTGCGCGCCTATACCGAAGCCCTGTCCAATCCGCGCCCGGTTCTATTGATCAGTATTGCGGGGCTTTTACTGAATATCCCGGCCAATTATATTTTTATCTATGGCAAGTTAGGGTTTCCCGCTATGGGCGGTGTCGGCTGTGGCTGGGCTACCACTCTGGTGTTTTGGTTTATGGCGGGGGCGCTTGGCATTTACATCGCCCGTCATAAAAGTTATGCCAAGGCGCGTCTGGATTTAAAGCAGCGTTTTTTTGAGCCGCAGACTATGGCCTATCTAACGCGGCTTGGTTTGCCGGTAGGTCTATCTATATTCTTCGAGATCAACATCTTCACCATCATCGCTCTGCTGATTAGCCAGTTGGGCGCGGAGGTGGTTGCGGGGCATCAAATTGCGCTGAATTTTACTGGCCTGCTATTTATGGTGCCGCTGAGTTTTGCCCTGGCGGCTACCGTGCGTGTCGGTTTGGCGCGAGGACAAGGTGATCCCGCGGCTATTCACCTGGCGGTTAGCACGGTAATGAAGGTTACACTCGGAATTGGTGTGCTCGCCGCTATAGGTCTTCTGGCTGCGCGCAGCTGGATTCCCAAAATCTATACGGACAATGAAACTGTGATTGTACTGACGACTCAGCTCCTGCTGTTCGCCGCAATCTATCAGGTCTCGGATGCGCTTCAAGTCGCTGCTGCAGGCTGTCTGCGCGGTTTTGAAGATACCAAGATTCCCATGATAATGACGCTGGTAGCATACTGGGGTGTGGGCTTGCCTCTGGGTTATACCTTGGGTTTAACTGATTTGCTGCGCCCGGCCATGGGGCCGGCGGGGTTCTGGATTGGCCTGGTCGCGGGATTGACCGTGGCCGCGCTGTTGCTTTTGGTTCGCCTGCGTAATCAATGGCATCACCATGGCCCGGCGCGCGTTGCGCTAAGCGATGCTCCTCTGGAAGATATTGGATAGTGAGTAAATAGAACGTGACTGAACTGCTTTGCGGGCAATTAACTGAATTGGCACCGGGTGTGCATCGTCTGATCGCACCCAATCCGGGCGTGATGACCGGCCCAGGCACAAACAGTTATTTATTTGGCCATCGCGAAATTGCCGTCCTTGATCCGGGCCCGAATGACAGCGGCCACGTGCAGGCGCTGCTTGATGCTGCGAAGTCAATTGGCGGTGAAATTACCCGGATTATTGTCACCCATACCCATCCGGATCATTCGCCTGCGGCGGCGGCGCTCAGGGAAAAGTCCGGGGCAGAATTGATTGGTTGCACGATCGAACAAGATGGCTATCAGGACCACAGTTTTATGCCGGATGTCGAGCCGCAGCACGATGAATTGTTGGCCGTAGAGGGTGGTCCTTTGCGTGCTATATATAGCCCGGGTCATGTGGGTAATCATTTTTGCTATTTGCACGAGCCCAGCGGTCTGCTCTTTACCGGCGACCATGTTATGCAAGGCTCTACGGTTGTCATCATTCCCCCTGCCGGCGATATGAAGGATTACATCGACTCGTTGCGCCGCATGCTCAATTACCCCCTCAAATTTATCGCGCCCGGTCACGGTGGTTTGATTCCCGAGCCGCACAAAGAGCTGGAATATCTGGTGGCGCACCGCCTGAAGCGTGAAGCCAAGGTTGTGGAAAAACTGGCCAGCTTTGATAGCGCAAATCTCGAAGAGTTGGTGGTGCCTGTCTATGACGACGTCGATGTGTCCCTGCATCCGGTTGCGCAACTGTCGCTGTGGGCTCATCTGTTGAAGCTCCAAAAAGACGGCCGCACCGTCGAAAAGGCTGGTCGCTGGAAGCTGGTATCAGCCTGAATCCCACATCAAGTTCGGGCTTCGTCATCCAAAATTGAGGCCTCAACTACTCGCTAGCGCCCATTCCCAACTACACTGTAAGTGTGGTCTGGCGTGCAGGGTGAGATGTGATTATTGGTGTCCCCAAAGAAATCAAAGTTCAGGAATTCCGCGTTGCCCTCACGCCGCAGTGCGCTGGGCAGCTCGTGGCTCAGGGTCATTGCGTACTTGTTGAGCGCCATGCGGGTGAGGGCAGTGCTTATGCCGACGAACTCTATACGGCCGCTGGTGCGGAAATTACGGGCTCGGCGCCCGAGCTCTTTGAGCGCGCTGAACTCATTGTCAAAGTAAAAGAGCCTCAGCCTGAGGAGGTTGAGCTCTTGCGGGACGGTCAAATTCTGTTCGCCTACCTGCATTTGGCCCCTAATCGCCCCTTAGTGGACGCATTGCTGGCTTCGGGGGTCACTGCGATAGCCTTTGAGACTGTTCGCGATGCTAGTGGACGTCTACCGTTGTTATTTCCCATGAGCGAAATTGCTGGGCGAGTGGCGGCGCAGGCTGCGGCTTATTGCCTTGAGAAAAAACACGGTGGTGCGGGGGTTCTGCTTTCCGGTGCCAGCGGTGTGTCTCCGGCTTTGGTCATTGTGCTCGGCGGAGGGGTTGTAGGTATCAACGCTGCCACTATTGCCTTGGGCATGGGGGCGCAAGTCGTCATTCTTGAGAGCAACGCGCACAAGCGTGATCAGCTGGAACGGGAAATGGGCGCTCGCTTTGACATTCGTCCGTCAACTCGCGGGGAGCTTGAGCGCTATTTATGCGACTGTGACGTCATAATTGGTGCTGCGCTAGTGCCGGGTGATACCAGCCCGCGCTTGCTGAGCCGTGCAGATTTAAGCCTTATGAAAAACGGTGCGGTATTGGTTGACGTGGCCATTGATCAGGGTGGCTGTTTTGAAAGTAGTCGACCGACCAGCCATGACACGCCTACCTATATAGAAGAAGGAGTCGTGCATTACTGCGTTGCGAATATGCCCGGCGCCGTGCCCCGCACCGCAACGACCGCCCTGGCGGCGGCGATATTACCCTATGTGAGTCGCTTGGCTGACAGTGGCTGGCGCTGTGCCCTGGCGGCGGATGAGGGCTTTGCTGCTGGCCTCAGTACTTCAGGGGGCGCTTTGTACTGCGCGGCAGTGGCGCGTGCTCAGGGACGTTCGGCAGAAGATATCAGGCAATTGCTCTTAACGCTCGCATAGGGCGTTATGGTCTGCGAAATCGGTTCGATATAACTATCAGGTATAATAATGCGTAAATTAAGAGTGGATTTTCTACGCATTGCGCTTGCGTCTGATGGGTGGACTCAATAGACTGTTTGCCCTAATCACCACGGTCAGGGCTTCGGATACACGATGGCGAATCAGGCATTTCCCCTCACATTACCTTCGCTAGTTAGCTGGGCGGCTGAAACCTATGGCAGTCGTGCGGCGATAAAAGAAGACAGCACTTTGATTAGCTACGAGGAGCTCGCCGTTCGCGGCAGGCGCTCTGCTGCGGCCTTTATTGCGGCGGGTATAGAGCAGGGCGATCGCGTCGCCATATGGGCGCCCAATATGCACGAGTGGATTGAGGCTGCGATCGGTTTGCAGAGCGCCGGTGGTGTATTAGTGCCACTGAACAATCGCCTGCAGGGTGCAGAGGCAGCTGACATTTTGCGTCGCAGTGGCGCAAAAATGCTGCTGACTTTTACCAGGCTGGAAAAAGGCGAGCCGCTAAGCATGTTAGCGGCCGAAGAGTTGCCCGCACTAACAGGCAAGGTGCTGCTGCGGGGCGATGATAAGCGAGCCACGAGTTGGCAGGCTTTTCTCGCCGCGGGCGACGGCGTTGAACCGGAGGCGATAGAGGCACGCGCGTTTGCAGTGAGCCCTGACGATACTGCCGATATGCTGTTTACCTCGGGTACTACCGGCAAGCCCAAGGGCGTGCTCTCCTCTCACCAGCAGAATATTCGTGTCTTTAAATCCTGGGGCGAGACCGTGGGTCTGCGCTCGGATGACAACTACCTCATCATCAACCCCTTCTTTCATACCTTCGGCTATAAAGCCGGTTGGTTGGCTTCTATTATTTTTGGCAGCACGACTTTGCCGGTCATGGCCTTTGATAAGGAAGCGGCTATGGCGCAAATTGAACGTGACAAGGTCACCATGCTGCCGGGAGCGCCCTCTCTTTACGAAATGCTGCTCGCAGACCCGGCACGCGGCAAGTACGACCTGTCCAGTTTGCGTCTGGGTGTGACTGGCGCAGCTGCGGTACCGGTTAAACTGGTAAAGGATATGCGCAGCGTGCTGGGCTTTGAGACGGTAGTAACCGCTTACGGACTGACTGAGTCGACGGGTGTGGTGAGTATTTGTCGGCCCGACGACAATGCGGAAACCATTGCTACCACCTCGGGCCGCGCCATCGATGGCGTTGAAGTAAAGTGCGCCAATCCGGATACCGGCGAGGAAGTACCGCGCGGCAGCGAGGGCGAAATCTGGGTGCGCGGCTACAACGTGATGCAGGGCTATTTTGATATGCCCGAAGCTACCGCTGAAACCATTACCCCGGAGGGTTGGTTGCGCACGGGTGACATCGGTGTAATGGATGACAAGGGCTACCTGCGAATCACTGACCGCCTGAAAGACATGTACATTATGAACGGTGAAAACGTCTACCCGGCAGAGGTCGAGAAAGCCCTCTTCGGTCTGGACGGCGTTGCACAAGTAGCGGTAGTTGGCGTGCCGCGCCAGCCGCAGGGCGAGGTAGGCATGGCCTTTGTGGTGCAAAAAGCCGGCGCTGCGCTCTCGCGTGAGCACATTATTGATTATTGTGGTGAGCATTTGGCTCGCTACAAAACACCGTATTACGTGCAGTTTGTTGATAGTTTGCCGCTGAATGCGGCGGGTAAGGTCGTTAAGCCCGACTTGAAAAAAATGGCCGCTGACATTCTCAAGGCCGGGTGCTAAGCGATGGCTGAGGGCGTCTTGCGTGATCCCGTAGCCGAGCGTATTGGCGGCAATGACAGTGTGCCTCTGGACGACAAGGATCATCAGCTTATTGCCTTGCTGCGTCTGGATGGTCGCATGGCCTACAAGATGCTGGCGGAAAAAACCGGTTTGACCGAGAGCACTGTGCGCGGTCGCATTCGCCGCCTGGAAGACAATGATCTACTGCGCGTTGTCGCCGTCACGGATTTCGAGGCTGCCGGCTTTAATCTGATGCTGGCGGTGGGTGTGCAGGTCGAAGGTCGCAGTGCTGCAGATGTTGCCATGGATATCGCGCAGTTTCCGGAAGTATTCTCGGTTTGTCAGGTTGTGGGCACCCACGACATTGAATGCCTGATGGTGGCTGAAGATCAGGAAGCGGTGACTGCACTTCTCACCGAAAAACTTGCCCGTGTTGCCGGCGTCAGAAGGCTGCTGCCGGCGATGGCGATTGATGTGCTTAAGAATCAGCCTAATTGGGTTCGTTTTGACCGTTCTCGAGGTGAGCTGTGAGTAGGCGCCCGCTCGATGAGCTGGACTCAAAAATTGTAACGGCCTTGTCGCAGGACGCGCGTACCAGCAATCGCAAAATTGCGACCGAGCTGGGTGTGACCGAGGGCACGGTGCGCGCCCGTATCAAGCGGATGGAAGAGGCCGGGCAGATTCGCATTACGGCGGTTACCAATATCGACCATCTTCGTAATCCGACCCTTGCCTATATATGGATAGAGGTAGACAGCGCGGCGCAGGTTAAAGACGTTGCCACGGCGCTGGCGGAGCTTCAGCAAATCGGTTTTGTTGCCGTTACACTGGGTCGTTTCGATATTCTGGCCATTACGCTGGTGCAGAACAATGGCCAGCTGGCCGACTTTCTGAATACCAAGGTGGGGGTGATACCGGGGGTTCGTCGCACCGAATGTTCGCTGGGTGTGACCTTTGTAAAGCATGATTACAGGATGTCCAAGATCATTGTTTGATCTATTTTGCGTAGAGTATGGCTAACTATTCTACGAAAATTTGTCAAAATAAGTTAAAATAGAAAAATATGCGTAATGTCGGCGCTAAGTTGGCATGTGTTGAAAAGGAGCTGTTATGAACAAGCAAATGAGCCTGCAAGACTTTGTTGGCCAACTGCAAGACGGGATGACCATTGGTATTGGGGGGTGGGGGCCGCGCCGTAAGCCCATGGCGCTGGTGCGTGAAATCCTCAAATCCGATCTCAAGGACCTGACGATTGTTGCCTATGGCGGTGCCGACGTGGGCATGCTGTGCGCGGCAGGCAAGGTCAAAAAGCTTGTTTTTGCTTTCGTATCGCTCGACTTTATTCCGCTGGAGCCCTACTTCCGTCAAGCCCGTCAGAACGGCGACATTGAAGTTATGGAAATTGACGAGGGCATGATGCTGCTGGGTCTGCGCGCGGCAGCCTGGGGTTGCCCCTTTATCCCGACCAAGGTTGGCCTGGGAACGGATGTCATTAAGTACAACACCGACATCAAGGTGATCGACAGCCCTTACGACGATAAAGAGTGGGTAGCAATGCCGGCTCTGAAGCTGGACGCTGCTCTGATTCACACCAATAAAGCCGATGTTCGTGGCGTCTGCCAGATCACAAGCCCCGACCATTACATGGATGATTGGTTTGCCCGCGCAGCGGACAAGACATTTGTCAGCACAGAGGAAATTGTGGAGAGCGAGTTTTTCGCAGACGAGGCGCAGGCGCGCTTTGTGTTCTGGGAGCGCAGTCAAACCACCGCCGTGATTCATGTTCCGGGCGGAGCTCACCCCAGTTCGTGTGCACCTGATTACGGTTTCGACGTGCCCCACTTCAAAGAGTACAACGCATCGGCAAAAGAGGGTGGCTTTGAAGCATACGCCGGCAAATATATTAGCGGTAAGTCCGAAGCCGATTACCAGCAGGCCGTTGGTGGTGTAGACGCCATCAAAGCACTGCCGCTGCCCACTTACTAAGGAGACGACAATGGCTACGCCTGCAAAAGCTGATTCTGCGAAAGCTGATTCTGCGAAAAACTATACACTGGCGGAACTGATTATCTGCGCCAATGCCGCCGCCTACGAACATGACGGCGAAGTGCTGATTACCGGCATCGGAGTGCTACCGCGTATTGCTGCCAGTTTGGCAATGAAAACCTGCAATACCGATATCATGATGACCGATAGTGAATCCTGGTTGTTGTCCGAACCGAACCCGGTGGGTAATCGCGGTGCTGACTTCAAACAAATGAACGAAACCTGGATGGGCTTTTCGCGCATCTTTGACAACGTTTGGAGCGGTCGCCGTCATATTACCGGCGGACCAACACAAATCGACCGTTTTGGCCAAAGCAATATTTCTGCACTCGGCGGCACCTACGACAAGCCTAAAATCCAGATGCTGGGCACCCGCGGCTTTCCCGGTAACTCGATTTGCCACGCCAACTCTTTCTTTGTGCCCTCGCACAACACCCGCGTATTTATAGAAGGCGAGTGCGATGTGGTCTGCACGATTGGCTACAATCCCGATCGCTTGCCTAAAGGTTATAGCTTTGACGATATCGATATGCGCATGATCTTTACCGATCTGTGTGTGATGGATTTTGGCGGCCCCAACAAGCAGGTTCGTCTTGTTAGCTTGCATCCCGGTATTACGGTTGAGCAGGTTGTCGAAAACACGGGCTTTGAAATTTGTATTCCCGATGCTGTACCAACAACTGCGGCGCCGACGGAAGAGCAACTGGCGATCATCAGTCAGCTTGATCCGCACAATTTGCGCAGCAAGCAGTTGAAGGATAATCCGCCCGGCGATCGAAGCTAATTCGCCTTCAGGGCAGACTCCTACCTGAGGTATTTATCGTGTAGGAGCGAGCCCGACTCGCGAAGCGCTTTCAAAACATCAGGACACGTGAATGTCTGACTTACTAAACACACGCATCACCGAATTACTCGGATGCAAATATCCCATCATCCAAACCGCGATGGGTTGGGTGGCTGATCCCAAGCTGGTTGCAGGCACCTGCAACGCCGGCGGCTTTGGCTTTCTTGCTGGCGCGACCATTCCTCCCGAGGAAATGGAGCGGGATATCCTGCGGGTGAAAGAACTTACGGATAAGCCCTTTGGTGTGAATTTTCATATGTATCAGCCTAATGCGGCTGAGATTGTGGATCTCGTCATCAAGCACGGTGTGCGTGCAGTCAGTTATTCGCGCTCGCCCGGCCCGGAGTTTATTAAAAAGCTGAAGGATGCCGGTGTAGTCTGTATGCCGACGGTAGGTTTGCCGAAGCATGCGATTAAAGCGGTAGAACTGGGTGCCGATGCGGTCGTAGTGCAGGGCGGTGAAGGTGGCGGTCATACGGGTTCCGTGCCGACAACCCTGTTGTTACCGCAAGTGGTTGATGCCGTGGGTGATAAAGTACCTGTGCTTGGTGCGGGCGGTTTTAAAGATGGCCGTGGCCTTCTTGCAGCGCTGGCTTTTGGCGCCGACGGTATTGCTATGGGCACGCGCTTTTTGCTGACTAAAAATAGCCCCGTGCCAGAGCAAACCAAGGCGCGTTATTTAAGCTGCAAAAATCCGGGCGACATTGTTGTGTCCACCGCAATGGACGGTCTCCCTCAGCGCATGATCATGAACAAGGTTTTGGCCGAGCTTGAATCCGCCTCGGCTTTGAAAAAATTGATTATTGCCTTACGCAACGGTCTGGCATTTCGCAAGTTTACCGGAGCTAGTCTCATCGGTTTGCTCAAGTCTGCCTTTGCTATGACAAAATCCGGTGATCTCACTTTGGCTCAAGCCATCATGTCGGCGAATGCGCCGATGATCATTCAGAAGGCGATGGTAGATGGTATGCCGGAGGACGGCGTGCTGCCTTCAGGGCAAGTGGCCGGTGTGATAGACGAGCTGCTGAGTTGTGAAGAGCTGATTAATCAAATTGTTGCAGAAGCCGAAGCTGGCCTGCAAAAGTTTAACGCACGAGTGAATTAAACCTGTAGGAGCCTGCCCTGCAGGCGATAGTTTTTGATTCGCCTGCAGGGCCGGCTCCTACAGACATCAGAGGACAGAACAATGAGCAAACCCTTTAGCTTAAACATTTCAGACGCCGGCATTGCCGAATTAATCTTCAACAAGCCTCCGGTCAATGCCTTTAACAGCGCCGAATGGTTTGCTATTGCCAGCGAAATTGAAGCTTTGGGCAAAAACGATGCGGTCCGTGTAATCATCATTGCGGCTGAAGGCAGGGGTTTCTGCGCCGGTGTCGACATTAAAGAGCTGCAGGCCGATGCTTCCAAAATCACTGCGGTAAATAAAGGTAACTACGACACTTTTAAAGTTATTCACCGCAATGAAAAACCGGTCATTGTCGCCGTGCACGGTTTTGTACTCGGTGGTGGAATCGGTATCAGCGGCGCCGCGGATATTATTGTTGCTTCCGAATGTGCGACCTTTGCGGTGCCGGAAGTGGACCGCGGTGCGATGGGCGGCGGTGCTCACTTGCAGCGTATGTTCCCCGTGCAAAAAGTTCGGCATATGTTTTTCACCGGTGAAGCCATTGACGCTCAAGAAGCCTATCGCCTGGGCGCCGTCGAAAAAGTGGTTCCCCGTGATGAGTTGTTAGATGCTGCGCGTGAAATTGCGACCAAGATCGCCGAAAAATCTCCGCGGATGATTCTCTTGGCCAAAGAAGCCCTCACAGGAATCGAAGACGGCAATTTGGAAGACAAATACCGTTGGGAGCAGGGTTTTACACAGGAAGCCTATGCTTCTCCTGATTCACAAGCCACGCGTGATGCCTTTGTCGAAAAGCGCGAAGTGAAATTTTGAATTCGTAGGAGCCTGCCCTGCAGGCGATTTAACGATTTGCCTGCAGGGCAGGCTCCAACACCTAGAGCTAGGTTTAGATAATGCAACTTGAATACAGTAAAGAACACCAAGCCTTCCGCGAAGAAATTCGCAGCTGGCTTGCGGCCAACGTTCCGGCGCAGCCACTGAAGACCTTCGACACTGAAGAAGGCTTTCAGCAACACCGCGAGTGGGAAGTTAAATTGTACGAAGGCCGCTGGGGCATGATTACCTGGCCGGAAGAAATGGGTGGCCGCGGCGCTGACCTGATTCAGTGGCTTATTTTCGAAGAAGAGTACTATGCAGCTCGCGCGCCACTGCGCGTCAACCAAAACGGTATTTTCCTGCTCGGCCCAACGCTGATGGAGTACGGTACCGAAGAGCAGAAAAAGAAATTTCTGAACGGCATGGCTACTGGCAAGGATATTTGGTGTCAGGGTTGGTCCGAACCCAATGCGGGTTCTGATATGGCGGCGATCCGTGCCAAGGCCGAACTGAGCGAAGACGGCGCGCACTACATCATTAATGGCCAGAAAACCTGGTCGACGCGTGCAGTATGGGCGGACTGGTGTTTTGGCATGTTCCGTACCGATCCTGAATCCCAGCGTCATCATGGTTTGACCTTCATCCTGCTGCCACTGGATTTGGAAGGCATTACCGTACGACCTATTCCCCAGCTTGACGGATTGCCGGGATTTGCCGAGATCTTTTTTGATAACGTCAAAGTACCCGTTGAGAACCGCCTGGGCGGCGAAGGCGAAGGTTGGGGTGTCGCTATGGCAACCGCCGGCTTTGAACGCGGCTTGATGTTGCGCTCGCCGGCGCGCTTTCAGGAAACCGCAAAACGCCTGGTAGAGCTCTATCAGGAAAATCGCGAAAGTGCTGACCGAGACCCCGCTATTCGCGAAGCGGTTCTGCGCGCCTATATGGATGCCGAAGCCTTCACACTGACAACCTATCAAACGGCCTGCCGTTTGATTAAAGGCGGCAAAATAGGCGCAGAATCGTCGACCAATAAAATATTTTGGTCTGAGCTCGATCAGCAAATGCACGCAACGGCGCTCAGCATACTGGGAGCACGGGCCGAGTTGCAGCCGCATGCGCCAGATGCTGCAGGTGTAGGCACGTGGCTGGACGGCTGGATGTTCGCTCAGTCCGGGCCGATTTATGCGGGAACGAATGAAATTCAACGCAATATTATTGCAGAGCGCATGCTGGGAATGCCGCGCAAGTAGGAGCCTGCCTTGCAGGTGATTGCCCTACTTAATCGCAGAGAGAATAGATAATGGATTTTACCTTTACAGAAGATCAGCTTTTATTTCAGGAATCGGTACACGACTTTCTGGTAAGTGAAATTACGCCCGAAAAAATTCGTGGCTTATGGGAAACGGAATCCGGACGCAGTGCTGAATTGTGGACCCAGCTTGCAGAAATGGGCTTGACTGGTATTACAGTGCCCGAGGCCCACGGTGGACTGGGCATGTCCGCTCTGGATTTTGTCCTGCTGGCGCAGGAGTGTGGCTACGTTGCGCTGCCCGCGCCTCTGGTGCATACCGCGATGGTCAGCGTGCCCTTGCTGGTTAATTGCGGCAATCAAAAACTACTCGACAACTGGCTACCAAAAATAGCTGCAGGTGAAGCCGTCGTCGCCGTCGGCCTCGAGCAGAACGTTTTTGTTGAAGATGCACATATTGCCGATCTTTTGATACTGGAAAAGGACGCTGCGCTCTACGCTGTCGATCCGGCAAAGGCGCAGTTGCGAGGCAATGAATCCGTCGACTTGTCGCGTAAACTGTTTGCGGTCGAATTTGATACTGCTCAGGCCGAAAAATTGGCCGACGGTGAGCAGGCCCGGGAGCTCATCAATGCAGCTTTAAACGGCGGCGCATTGGGCGTGGCTGCCGAGGCGCTTGGTTTGGCCCAGCGCATGGTTGATATATCGGTGCAGTACACCAGCGAACGCAAACAGTTTGGCGTCGCGATCGGTACGTTCCAGGCGGTTAAGCACCATATGGCGAATATTGCCTATAAGCTTGAGTATGCGAAGGCACCAGCGGCCCGTGCCGCCTACGCGATTGACCATAGGCAGCCCAAGGTCGATATGGCGGTCAGCCATGTTAAGTTGGCTGCCTGTGAAGTCGCCAATTTGGCAGCCAAAAATTGCATTCAGGTTCACGGTGCCATGGGTTACACCTGGGAAGTGGATTTACATATTTACATGAAGCGCGCCTGGGCCTATGCCAATACCTGGGGTGACGCGGCTTTTCACAAACAGCGTGTAGCCGATTTTGTTTTGGCGTCTGACGCTAAACTGGGCGCAGGCAACACCTTCTAACTTTTAATCATACGGTTGGAGCCTGCCCTGCAGGCGAACAATTAATATTCGCCTGCAGGGCAGGCTCCTACAGAAAGACGGAGAGAATCATGGCAGAAGCTTATATCGTAGATGCAGTCCGAACTCCCACGGGCCGCCGTAAGGGTGGCTTGGCCCATGTGCACGGCGCCGATTTGGGCGGGCACGTCATGAAAACCATTGTCGATCGCAACGGCATTCCCGATAAGGAATATGATGATGTGATTTTTGGCTGTGTTGATGCCATTGGCCCACTGGCCGGTGACATCGCCCGCACCAGTTGGCTGGCTGCCGGCCTGTCACAAGAAGTTCCCGGCACAACCATCGACCGTCAGTGCGGGTCCTCACAGCAGTCTGTGCATTTCGCCGCGCAGGCAATCATGTCCGGAACGCAAGATGTGATTCTCGCTGGTGGCGTCCAGACCATGACCCAGATTCCGATCTCCTCGGCCATGACCGCTGCCATTCCCATGGGCTTTGCTGATCCCTTTTCCGGTTCGCAAGGCTGGGTCGCCCGTTACGGTGCAGAGCCGCCAACTCAGTTTAAATCCGCGCAAATGATCGCCGACAAGTGGGGTTTTTCCCGCCGGGATTTGGAAGAGTATTCGCTTGAATCCCACAAACGCGCATTGAAGGCGATAGAGGAAGGTCGCTTCGACCGCGAGATTGTGCCGCTGGAAGGCGTGGATATGGATGAAACACCGCGCAACTCTACTCTGGAAAAGATGGCTGAACTGGACTTTCTGTTTGGCTGTGACAAAGTCACTGCCGCGGTATCCAGCCAGACCTGCGACGGTGCCAGTGCCGTGCTGGTAGTGAGTGAGGACGCACTCAAGCGTTATAACCTGACGCCACGCGCCCGTATTCATCACATTAGCGTGCGCGCTGATGATCCGATTTGGATGCTCACCGCCCCGATTACGGCTACGCAATACGCGCTGAAAAAAGCGGGTATGACAATGAAGGATATCGATCTGGTCGAAATCAACGAAGCCTTTGCCTCAGTGGCGATGGCCTGGTTGAAAGAAACCGGCTACGACCATGCCAAAACCAATGTGAATGGTGGCGCTATCGCGCTTGGGCATCCCCTGGGCGCAACCGGAACCAAGCTGATGACCACATTGCTGCACGAGCTTGAACGCACCGGTGGCCGCTATGGTCTGCAGACCATGTGTGAAGGTGGTGGGCAGGCGAACGTCACTATTTTAGAACGCCTATAGTGGCGGGCCGCGTCTGAGGCAGGTTGGCGGCGTTGAAGCACTTTTTTGATCGGTCACTTACTCATTGTAAGCTCCCTCGCTAAAAATGCGCTTCGTCTTGCCAGCGCACCATAGTCGCGACCCTCGGAGTAGGTGTGAGAATCGCCTGCGGCGGCGCACGATTTTGTAGGAGCCTGCCATGCAGGCGAAGCGAATTAAAGTAAGAGGAAAAACAATGGGAATTCTGACCAACCGAACTGCAATCATCACGGGTGCCGGTGGTGGCCTGGGCGCCGCTCACGCACGTATATTTGCCGGCGAAGGCTGCAATGTTGTTGTTAACGACATCAATCAGGAAGCGGCGCAGAAAGTAGTGGACGAGATCACCGCTGCAGGTGGCAAGGCTATCGTTAACACCTCTGATATAACCAATTACGATGATTCACTGAATGCGGTGAAACAGGCTATCGATACCTTTGGGGATCTTCACTGCGTTCTTAACAATGCCGGTGTAAACCGCGACCGTATGTTCGCCTCGATGACCGAGCAGGAATGGGACACGATCATGGCCGTGCATCTCAAAGGTCATTTTTGCATCAGTTCTCATGCCGTGCATTATTGGCGGGGTCAGAGCAAAGAAGGCAAAGCCGTTAGTGGGCGCATCATCAATACGACCTCGGGTGCCGGCCTGCAGGGCTCCATTGGTCAGAGCAATTACGCAGCAGCGAAAGCCGGCATTGCGGCTCTGACCTTGAATCAGGCAGCAGAGCTGGCCCGTTACGGCATTACGGCCAATGCGGTCGCGCCCGCGGCCCGCACTGCAATGACCACAGGAGTGCCGGAAATGGCTCAGCGTATGGCCAAGCCCGAAGACGGTAGCTTTGACTATTTTGCACCTGAGAATGTTTCCACACTCCTCGCTTGGCTGGCCAGTGCGGAATCGTCTCATGTTACAGGTCGTGTTTTTGAATCAGAAGGCGGTAAGATATCAATTGCCGATGGCTGGCGCACAACCAGGGGCGTTGAGAAAAATGCGCGTTGGGAGCCTTCAGAAGTGGGTGGCGCGGTGGCGGAGCTACTGAAGAATGAAGTTCCCGCGCAGAAAGTCTACGGAACCTAAATTTACATCTAAGGGACACTTTTCATGAAAAAGGCGCTTTTAATTCTGGCATTTCTGGCTACACCGGTCTTTGCCAATGACCTTAGTTTTCAGTTTAGCGATGATGCGGCTGGTTTGGCCCTGAATGCCAATTCTCCGGACGGCAAAGCCTCGGTTGGTTTTGGGGCGGATCACAACGAAGACGATGACGTGGAGATCTATAATGCCGGTTTCTATGTGAATGGTCAGCGTGGTCGTTTGCAGGGTCGCGTTGGGGTGAAGGGCATTTACGCCGATCTGGATAAGGTCGAGGGGCCGGGACTGAGCTTTGGCTTTGATCTTAAAGTGCCTAGCAGTGACGTCTTTAGTTTAGTGTTCTCGTACTTTTACGCTCCATCGACAACTTCTTTCGATGATCTGGACGGCTACCGCGATTGGAGAATCGGTGCGGAAATTATGTTGTTTGAAAATTCTGCGCTGGAATTTGGTCTTTCCGATGTCGAAGTGGAAATCGAGAATGTTCGCGGCGACTACGATTTTCAAGACGGTGCCTATATTAAATTGAAGTTGTTGTTTTAAACCACAAACTCTCTGAAACGCGGCCTACAGCGCTAAACGGGCGTAGGCCACATTAGGCCACAGTAGGCGCGGCGTCAGTGGGGCCACGAAGCGCAGTGGTCATTCCGGCACAACAGACAAAAGCAGGCAATTCATGGATTTTGTTTTTACCGAAGAGCAGCAGATGATTCGCGATACCGCGCAATCATTTCTGGCTGAAGTCTCTACCAGCGAATCGGTTCGCAAGGCGATGGCGAGTGAGCAGGGTTTTGACCCCGCGCTCTGGCAGCGCATTTGCACCGAAATGTATTGGCAGGCTATTCATATTCCCGAGGAGCACGGTGGTATGGGTCTTGGCTATGTCGAGCTGGTGGCGATGATGGAGCAAATGGGTCGCTATCTGCTGTGCGCGCCGTTCTACTCAACCGTGTGCTTGGGTGTTAACACTTTAGTACTGGCGGCAAGCGAAGCGCAAAAAGCGGATTATTTGGCCCGCATTTGCGAAGGATCACTCACCGCAACACTGGCCTACGCCGGCAAGCAGGGTGGGCGTGATGCAGATTCTATAGTAGCAAGCTATAGAAAAGATGGCAGTGGCTTTGTACTTAACGGCGAGTGTGCCTTTGTCGTTGACGGGTTGAGCGCGGATTTATTGATCATCGCTGCACGAAGTGAAGGAAGTGCCGGCGCTGACGGAATTAGCCTATTCGCATTGAATGCTGACGCAGCGGGTCTGACGCGTGAAAATCTTCCTGTTTTGGATCAAACGCGAAAACTGGCGACACTTCGGCTGAAGGATCTGAGTATCGATGCTGATGCATTGCTGGGTAATGAGGGCCAAGCCTGGCCTGTACTCGATAAGGTATTGGATCTCGCGAGTATCGCGCTGGCGGCAGAGCAGATGGGCGGGAGCCAACAGCTTCTGGATGTGACGGTAGATTACAGCAAAGAGCGGGTGCAGTTTAATCGTCCGATAGCCAGCTTTCAGGCTGTTAAACACAAGGCAGCCGACATGATGCTGCGCGTCGAAGCTGCGCGCTCGGCTGTTTACTATGCTGCCTGTGTTGCCGATGAGGCTTTACAGGGTGGTGAACTTGCCGGTGAGTTGAAGGAAGCAGCCAGTATCGCTAAAGCCTATTGCTCCGAAGCCTATTTCAAGAATGCCGGTGAGGCTATGCAATTACACGGTGGCGTTGGCTTTACCTGGGAGTACGACGTACATCTGTATTTCAAGCGCGCGAAATCGTCCGAGCATATGTTGGGTTCGGCCGCGTATCACCGTGAACGTCTTGCCCGGATAATATTGGACTGAGGAGGTTGTTATGAAATTAAGTTTCAGTCCTGAAGATGAAAAGTTTCGCGAAGAAATCGCCACTTGGTTAAACGAAAACCTCAAGGGTGAGTTTGAGCAACTGAAATTTCGTGGCGGACCCGGCGACGAACATATGTTCCCGGAAGAGCGTAAAGCTTGGGAGCAAAAGCTGGCCGAAGGTCAATGGACTTGTGTCGGTTGGCCCAAAGAGTACGGTGGTCGTGGGCTGCCGATTGAACAGCAGGTAGTCTTCTTTGAAGAGTATGCACGAGCGGGTGCACCCGGTCGCGTTGGGCATATCGGCGAAGGTCTGGCAGGACCGACGATCATCGCCTTCGGCAGCGAAGCCCAGAAACAGAAATACCTGCCTGGCATCGTTGCGGGCACGGAGCTCTGGTGTCAGGGCTATTCAGAACCCGGTGCGGGTTCTGATTTGGCTAACGTTAAAACAAAAGCGCGTTTTGACGAGGCGAAAGGCAAGTGGATACTTAATGGTCAGAAAGTCTGGACCTCACTCGCGCATGAATCGGATTACTGTTTCGTTATAGCGAGGACTGATCCGGACTCAAAAGCCCATAAGGGTCTGGGATTTTTCCTCGTCAAAATGGACCAGCCGGGCGTAACTATTCGACCAATTGAGCAGATCACCGGCACCTCCGAGTTCAATGAAGTCTTCTTTGACGACGCTGAATGTGACGCCGAGGATATCGTTGGCCAGCCCGGTGAAGGCTGGAAAGTAGCTATGGGTTTGTTGGGCTATGAGCGCGGCGTCTCCACCCTCGGCCAGCAGATGGCCTTTAAAAACGAGCTGAACGAGGTGGTTAAGCTGGCGAAGGAAAATGGCGCCGCTAAAGACCCCGTTATGCGCCAGCGTATCGCCGATATGTACCTGCGGCTAAAAATTATGCGTTTCAATAGCATGCGCATGCTGTCGGATACTGCAGGCGACGGCAGTCTGCAAAAAGAAGCGCTGATTTACAAACTTTACTGGGCTACCTGGCATCGAGATTTAGGTGAGCTCGCCGTGGATGTGCAGGGGGAAGCTGGACAGGTGATACAGGCCGAACCCTATGAGCTGACACGCTTGCAGTCGCTTTACCTCTTTGTGCGCTCGGACACCATCTATGGCGGTACCAATGAGATTCAGCGCAATATTATTGCTGAGCGCGGATTGGGAATGCCAAAGGAACCAAAGTGGTAGGTTGAATTCGCCTGCAGGGCAGGCTCCTACATGTGAGCCTACTCAGTATTTAAAAATTTCGTAGGAGCCTGCTCTGCAGGCGAACAAAAAGAGATTACATATGGATATCAAGAACCCCACTTACGTCCCGGGCCACGGTTTACTGAAAGGCCGCTCGGTATTGATAACCGCCGCCGCTGGTGCCGGCATTGGTTTTGCTGCGGCGAAGCGTGCCGTTGAAGAGGGCTGCCGGGCCATTGTGATTAGCGATATTCACGAGGGGCGCCTGGAGTCCTCGGTAGAAAAACTTAAATCCGAAACGGGTTTGGACAATGTGTGGGGCCAGACCTGTAACGTCGCCAATGAGGAGCAAGTTCAAGCGCTTATCAACTTCGCCGAAGACAAACTGGGCGGCGTTGACGTGCTGATTAATAACGCCGGTTTGGGTACCACCAAAGCCTTGATCGACATGGAAGACGATGAGTGGAACAAGGTGATTGACGTTACACTTAATGGCACCATGCGCATGACTCGCTACATGATGAAGGTCATGAAGACACGCGGCAGCGGGGTTATCGTTAATAATGCCTCGGTGCTGGGCTGGCGTGCACAGAAAGAGCAGGCCCACTATGCAGCTGCCAAAGCAGGGGTCATGGCATTGACACGCTGTGCAGCGCTGGAAGCTGCGGATTTTGGAGTGCGCATCAACGCTGTATCGCCTTCGCTGGCGGTTCACCCTATGTTGAAAAAGTCGGCACCGGCAGAACTACTGGCCGAGCTCGAGGGCCGCGAGGCCTACGGGCGCGGAGCGGAAGTTTGGGAAGTGGCAAACGTTATGATCTTTTTGGCCTCAGACTACTCTTCTTATCTTACCGGTGAAGTAATAAGTTGTTCGTCACAACACGCTTAGGGATTTCCGAATAGTTTGATTTTATTTTTGATGGGAGAGAGATGATGAAAGAAGCACTGATTGTATCAACAGCTCGTACTGCTATGGGCAAAGCCTTTCGTGGCGCGTTCAATGACACCGACGCTGCGGTATTGGGTGGCCATGCCATCCGGCACGCCGTAGAGCGCGCTGGCATTGAGGGCGGTGAAGTCGACGACGTTCTTTTGGGTGCCGCCGCCCAGCAAGGTGCCCAGGGCTATAATATTGCGCGCTTGAGTGCCATGGCCGCGGGCTTACCCGTCACGGTATCTGGTGCGTCGTTGGACCGTATGTGTTCATCAGGCCTGATGACTATTGGTTATGCGGCCAAGGCCATCATGACTAACGAAATTGATATTGCAGTAGCCGGTGGCTTGGAGTCGATCTCATTGACCCAGAACAAGCACAAAAACAGCTATCGCAATGTGTCGCAGGCTGTTCTTGATCACACCCCGCATATGTATATGCCCATGATTGAAACTGCTGAAATTGTGGCTGATCGATACAATATCTCGCGCGATGCGCAGGATGAATTTGCCTACCAAAGTCAGATGCGTACAGCAGCCGCGCAAAAAGCCGGCAAGTTCGACGACGAAATTGTGCCGCTCACGAGCGTAAAAGCGGTATTCAATAAAGAAACCAAAGAAACAACCTACGAAGAAGTGACGCTAACCAAGGATGAAGGCAATCGTCCGTCTACTACGCTGGAGAGTTTGCAGGGCTTGGAGCCGGTTTACAAAGACGGCAGCGTCATCAAGCAGGGCAAACACATTACTGCGGGGAATGCCTCGCAATTGTCTGACGGTGCCTCTGCTGTCTGCCTGATGGAAGCGTCCATGGCTGAAAAACGTGGTCTGCAGCCGCTAGGCGCATACCGCGGTATGGCGGTTGCCGGGTTGGCGCCGGAAGAAATGGGCATTGGTCCGGTTTTCGCCATTCCCAAACTCCTGAAACGCCACGGTTTGAAAGTGGGCGATATCGGTTTGTGGGAAATTAATGAAGCCTTTGCCTGTCAGGCCCTGTATTGCCGCGATCAGCTGGGAATTCCCAATGATTTGCTAAACGTGAATGGCGGCGCTATTTCAGTTGGCCATCCCTTTGGTATGAGTGGCGCGCGTATGGTGGGTCACGCCTTGATCGAAGGCAAGCGACGCGGCGTGAAGTACGTGGTGATTTCCATGTGTGTCGGTGGCGGTATGGGCGCTGCCGGCTTGTTTGAAGTGCTGTAAACTTCACTGGATCGCGAGACGGGGCCGGGAGGCCCCGTTTTTGTTTCCGGAATTTGCAATGAATGTGCGTTGCCTGCTGCAGCGCATTTGGATAACGGCTCAGGACCACTGGCCCTATGAAAAAGCTCGACCCGGAATCGCGCAGTGCGCTGCTATTAATGTCGGCCTTTGTCGCGTTGGGGCCCTTGTCGACCGATATGTATCTGCCTGCCCTGCCGTCCATGGTGGCCTACTTTGATACCAGTCTGGCGGCAGTGCAGTTTACGCTCAGTGCCTATCTTATTGGTTTCGCTGTATTCCATCTGGCCTGCGGTCCTCTGGCGGACCGTTTTGGTCGCAAGCCTATTCTGCTGGGCGGAATCGCTCTATTTACCTTCGCTTGTGTGGCGTGTGCCTTGGCGAAGACGGTAGAGCAGCTGGCATTGTTTCGATTCATACAGGGAATCGGTGCCTGCACCGGGCCTACCTTAGCCAGAGCCATGGTGCGCGATATCTACGGCCCAACGCGCGCGGCTAAAGCCTTGGGTTATATGGCCGCGATTATGGCCCTGGCACCAGTGGTCGCCCCGGTGATTGGCGGCTGGATGCTCGGCTGGACCCAGTGGCCAATGATATTCTGGTCGCTAGGTGCCTATGGACTGCTGGGGTTTGTCGCGGTGAGTCTGCTTCTTCCGGAATCGCTACCCTTTAAGAACTCCTTACGGCTGGGCAGCATTTTGAAGAACTACGCACGCTTGCTCAGCCATCGTCACTTTATGACGTCCGTTTTTGGTATTTCCGCGCTGTACTCCGGAGCCTTTGCGTTTATATCGGGAAGCAGCTTTGTGCTCATCGATTTTATGGGCGTGTCGCCCGGAGCCTTCGGGCTTTGGTTTATGGTGATTGTCGTTGGTTATATAGGAGGCAGTCTGTTTACTGCCCGCGTCGGTTATAGTCTGGCGCCCATGCGCGTGATGGTGGGCGGTGCGGGATTGGGACTGGCGTCTGCGATTGTGATGGCGGCTTTTAGCTATATGCATATCCATCACCCCTTGGCCGTCGTCATTCCTATGATGTTTTACACTGCAGCAGTGGGTATTACGATGCCGCAGGCGATGTCGGTGGCTCTGGCGCCCTTTCCGGAGATGTCGGCGACCGCGTCGGCTTTACTGGGCTTTCTGCAGATGGGGGCCGCTTCCCTGGCGGGTGTTGTCGTGGGTCTACATCTGGATGGCAGTGCGCTGCCGATGGCTCTGGCAATTGCCGCAGCTGGCGGTTTGTCTTTATTGGGCTTTGTTGCGCTAATGAAGTCAGAGCCTGTCTGCTATGATGGGGTGTAGCGCATCGCGATGTATAAGCATAAATTTACAAGGTTAACGTAATGAGCTGGCTTGGCCGAATTGCATTCTACCTCTTTCGATTTTTTATCCGGCCCATACTCTGGGCGGTAAAGCCTCAGGTTATCCCGGAAGATCTGGCCGCCTTGCGAGCTGAACTGGTGGGCAAGCCGGTGTGCTATGTATTCCACCTGCACAGTTGGTCTGACCGCCTGGTTGTTGAACGCATATGTCGGGAGCTGGATTTGCCTCGCATTACCGCCCAGTCTGGCCACTTGCCAGATGCGGAGCACAGCGGTTGCCTGTATTTGCCTGTGCTCGAAAAGCTGGGTGACGATGATAGTCCTGAACAGTTACAGCAGGTTGTAAAGAGTGTTGCCGATGACTCGCTCACGAGCTTGCAGTTGGTGCCCGTATCCATCTTTTGGGGGCGGGATCCCGGTAGCGAAACCTCGATTCTAAAATTGCTTGTGGGCGATGCCGAGCATGTGGGCGGTTTGCGCAAATTGCTTGTGATGTTGGTACAGGGACGTTCGGTATTGGTGAATTTTGCCAGACCCGTCGACTTTGGTGATTTTTTGAAGCGCCAGCCTGATCATGTGAAGGCTGCGCATCTATTGCGTCGCGGTTTGTCGTTTCATTTCCTGAGACAGAAAACGGCGACTTTGGGGCCTAGCCTACTCTCACGCCAGCAAATTATGAATGCGGTGCTGCGCCGTCCAACGGTAAAACAGGCCATGCTGGATGAGGCGCATGATCAGACGCTCAGTCGAGAAGTTGTTCGCAAGCGCGCTCGCAAAATGGCCAATGAGGTGGCGGCAAATTACGATCCGCGCATGATCCGCTTTCTTGATATCGTATTGGCGTGGGTTTTTCGAAAAATATTCAGCGGTGTAAAGACGTATAACGTCGACCGGCTTCGCGCGGCGGCCAACAAGTACCATGTTATCTACATGCCATCCCACCGCAGTCATCTCGATTACCTGCTTATTTCCTGGACCTTGTACTGCCAGGGACTGGTACCGCCACACATTGCGGCTGGCGTAAATCTGAATTTCTGGCCGGTCGGTGGTTTGCTGAGGCGTGGTGGCGCTTTCTATATTCGCCGCAGTTTTAACGGTCAGCCTTTGTATACCGCAATTTTTAAAGCCTACCTCGATGTCTTGCTCGGTCACGGCTATCCGGTTGAATTCTTTCCCGAGGGCGGGCGTAGTCGCACAGGAAGGCTACTACCGGCCAAGCGCGGCATGTTGGGAATGGTAGTAGAAAGTTTTCTGGCCCAGCCGAGTCGGGCGGCGGTGTTGGTTCCGGTCTATGTTGGCTACGATAAACTGGTTGAGAGCGGCACCTACGTGAAGGAACTGAAAGGTGCAGGCAAGCAAAAGGAATCCGCAGGCGAGTTACTCAAAGCCCGCAAGATATTCAAATCGTCCTACGGCAGTCCGCATGTATCTTTTGGCGATCCTATCGTGCTGGGTGAGGCACTGACACGCCTGGAACCGCAATGGCGCAGCAAGTGGCAAGCTGAAGATAAATCGTGGCTACCGCTTGCGATTGAGCGCCTGTCGCGAATGAATATGGAACGGATCAATCAGGCTGCTGTGATCAATCCAATAGGTCTTGTGTCCGCAATACTCTTGTCCAGCCCGCAGCGGGCGATGGCCGAGGACGAGCTGCTGGAACAGATTGACCGCTTTTTGGGTTTGATGACTCTGATGCCTTACAGTGAAGATATTGAGCTGCCCAAGCAATCGGCACAAGACGTGTTTGAATCCGCTGCGCGTACTGCCGGTCTATCACGTATTGAGCATGCCTGGGGGCCGATCATCACAGTGACCGGTAACGAAGCAGTGATGCTAACGTATTACCGCAACTCCATCATGCATGTGTTTGCACTGCCGTCGCTGATAGCACGATTTTTCAGGCATAGCAGTGACATTGACGAGCAGGAACTTGTGCAGCGCTGTGTTGGTTTGTACCCCTTTCTCAAGCGGGAACTGTTTTTGCATTGGCCGGTGCGCGAGG
Organism: Litorivivens sp.; assembly: GCA_041625575.1. Classification (GTDB taxonomy): domain Bacteria; phylum Pseudomonadota; class Gammaproteobacteria; order Pseudomonadales; family Spongiibacteraceae; genus Litorivivens. The sequence goes on along the minus strand of JBFJTG010000002.1, from coordinate 8,135 downwards.
CAAGCGCCCGCGTGCAGGAGTTGATCGATGCGATGGTAACGCGGGGCTTGCTAATTCGCACTGGCGCCAACTTGTCGCGACCCGAAATCGGCAGTAGCGACTATAGCGCGCTGATAGGATTGGGGCGCTTGCTAAGGGAAACCTTCGAGCGCTACACCATGTGTAGTTTGTTGCTGGTGCACCAGTTGAGCGATAAACCGACGCAACGTTCGGCCATTGAGGAACATATCATTCACATGGCGCAACGTCTCGCGATTCTGACCGGTCGCGAAGCGCCGGAGTATTTTGATAAGACGCTGTTCCGGATTTATCTCGACGCGCTGATTGATCAGGGCTTGCTGGAAGAACAAAACCACATCGCCAAGAATGTCCTTACGGTTAATCCGCGCTTGCAGGAACTGGCGGAGCATTGGGTCTGGTTACTTGGCCCCGCAGTGCAACAGGGCATGCAGCAGTTAATTCGAGATCCGCGGCTGTCTCTGCAAGAGATGGCACATGAAAACGAGACAGAGTCTTGATCAGAAAAAGCCTGCTTGCGTTTCTGGTCCTAGTCCTTGGTTTTGCGCTATATGCGGGCTGGCGACTGACGCTGGAAGCAGGTCGGGTCATGTCCGACGATCCGCTGGTGTGGGAGCCTGTTATAGAGGATCTCATGTCACAACCGGTGCCTATGGATGACCCCGTGTTGTTTATAGGCAGCTCCAGTATTCGCTTTTGGGCAGATGATCTACAGTCCGATCTGGCTGAGGTCGGCGCACTTGGTCGTGGTTTTGGCGGTGCGAAAATTAATGATATCAGTCACTATTCGGCTCAGCTGCTGGCACCGTTTCGGCCGCGGGCGCTGGCAATCTATATTGGTGCAAACGATATCAGTGCTTCTTTCGGAGCAAAAGCGATCAGCAACGACGAAGCGGAGAAGCGCTACCGTCAGATGCTAGCCACCTTCAAGGCGCTCGTCGGCAAGACGCCAATCTATATGATTGCACTTAAGCCCACAATCCGCGCCCATGAACGCTGGTCGGTCATTCAAGCCTTTAACAAGCGCCTTGAACAGATCGCGACCCAGGATGAACAGCTACAATATATTGATGCCAATAGTGGCTTGTGGAACAAAGCGGGGGAGCCTCTGTCTGATGCTTTGTTATTTGATGGTGCGCATCTCAGTCGACAGGGATATTTGATATGGGGCGAAGCAATAAAACAACGCTTTTTGGCAGACGGCTATTCCTTACCCTGACACTAGGCATCGGTTTTCTATCTGCCTTGCTGGCAGAAGAGCGTATTTCGCTGGATGCCTGGCAGGCATCCGGCTTTGGTGACTGGAAGGAAAAATCGTTTAAAGATAACACTCGTTACATCGCCGGGCTGGAAAACGGTGTTGGTATTTTGTCTGCGAAGGCCGAAAATTCGGCATCTGCCCTGTTTCTTACTCGCAAGATTAATATTCAGAAAACTCCCATACTGAATTGGCGCTGGCGCTTGCAGGCATTCAACGGGGCGACCGATCACCTCAGTAAAGGCGAAGATGATTTCCCTGCGAGAATTTATGTGGTCGTGCGTGACGGGATATTTCCCTGGCAAACACTGGCAATAAACTATGTGTGGGCAGAAGGTCAGATTGAAAAAGCTTTTTGGCCTAACCCTTTTACAGAAAAAGCGATCATGGTGCCTATTGCTCAGGGGCGGGAAAGCATTGGTGAATGGCGCGAAGAAAAGGTCGATATCGTTGCTGACTTTAAACGATTGTTTGACAGGGATATCGATGTGATCGACGGTGTCGCCATTATGACTGACGCCGATAATTTCGGCGGTGTCTCAGCCGCAGATTACGGCGCTATCTGGTTGTCGGCCAATTAGCTTGTGCTCACAGTTGAATACTGACTCACCCGTGCCCATCACCTTGATTACTGCTCCGGATCTCCCGATGCACTTTAGGCGCCTGCGACGGCTACGCTAATTGCTGCCATACTCAGGCCGAGAGCAGCGCCTGCGAAAATATCCGTGGGGAAGTGAACGCCAAGCAGAACACGCGAAACCCCGACCAATGCTGCCCAGACCATCAGTGGTGCGGTCATAGCGCCAAAGTGAATATAGACCAGTGCTGCTAGTAAGCTTGCTGCTGCAGTATGACCTGAAGGGAAGCTAAACTTGTCGTGGGCGCATATCACGCTGGTGAAATCAGGAATGGCATCGGGTGGCCTTTGACGTTGAAATCCGTTTTTCAGTATCCAGTAAGTCGGTAGCTGGATACTAAAAGCAATCAGCGTGCAGAGCAGTAGCGCCTCACCGGGCTCTCCTGCGACCAGCGCTAGTAAGACCGGTAGGCCTATTTGTAAGTAGCCGTCGCCAGTGCGCGATACCAAGCGGGCTGTTCTGGCTAGAATCTGCTGATGTCGACTGCTAACACACCAGAGAAATACCCGCGTATCAAATTGATTAATGTTCATCAGCAGCGGACTGGGCTGAAAGTTTTTACTGATTGGCGTAAAGAGTCTTCTCATAACCAGGCATTCTGGAGCGGCTCGATTGCAACTTTGTGACAGATTTATGATTTATTTGTGACAGTCGCCAGCCCCTACGGAAGTGCTATTGCGGTTAATTATTCTCAATGACCAGCACGCTACCGGTAAATCGGCGCGGTTGGGCAGTTTCGATGGGTAGTAATTCGGCATAGTGCACATCAACACAGCGTTCGGCAATCTGGGTAAAAGGCGGACGCTGGGGGTCGGTGATGATAATGCGTTTAACGCCCGCCTTGATTGCCCGCTCGATAAGTTGGTATACGGTTTCGGCAAGTTCATCCCAGAAACAGATGTCAGCGCCTATGAGCACGTCGTAGTTCGCGAGTTCCTCTTCGCTGATATCTTCAAAGCGCTTTGTCAGCGTATCGAGATTCACCTTATTGTGCTTAGCTAGTAGATCTAAAAATGGGAAAACAGCCGGGTCTGCGTCCACCGCGGTAACGGAGGCGCCGAAAGTTTTAGCGCAGTAAATTCCTTCCAGACCCCATCCGCTGCCTATATCCAGAACCTTGCAGTTTGATTCCAGCGGGTTTTGCTGAAGGTGCTCCATCAATAGATAGCAAGAGCCCCACAACTTATTACCGTGTAGGGAGGGTTCTGACTGCTCTTTTTTTAGTCGGCGCAGATCGGGGTGGCGGCTGGTCAGGCTGATAATGCCGTAGGCCTGACGGATGTATTTGGAGCTGTTCATATCCAACATTCTCGTAATGGGGCGTTGCCGATTGCGCTGCTACACTCCCATGAGAATTCAGGGAGTTGCTCATGCGTAAAACAGCATTGGTTATTGGCGGTACCGGGCCTACCGGACATTTTATCGTTAACGGTTTGTTGGAGCGCGGTTACGAGCTTGCCATTTTACATACCGGTAATCATGAAGTCGCAGAAATTCCGCCCGAGGTGGAACACATTCATACTAACCCCTACGACAAAGCGAGTATCGAAGCCGCGATCGCAGGGCGACAATTCGAAATTTGCGTTGCGACCTACGGACGTTTACGCGCTATAGCTGAGCTTATGCAGGGCAGGGTTGAACGTTTTCTCTCCATTGGCGGGCAGCCTGCCTACCGCGGCTATATGAACTCGGCGCTGTTTTCGCCTGAAGGTTTACCGGTGCCGACCCGCGAAGATGCGCCATTGGTTACCCTGCCGGAAGAAGACGAAAAAGGCTACCGCATCGTTCGCACGGAAAAAGCCCTATTCGATTTGCACCCCCAAGCGACCCATTTTCGCTACCCTTATGTTTATGGGCCCTACCAACTCGTTCCTCGTGAGTGGTGTATCGTAAAGCGCATCCTCGACCGGCGGCCTTTCATTATTCTGCCTGATGGCGGTCTTACCCTGCACAGCTATGGCTATGCCGAAAATCTGGCGCACGCACTATTGCTGGCTGTAGATAAACCGGAAATTGCTTGTGGCCGGATCTATAACTGTGGCGATGAGGAAGTGCTCACGCTGCGGCAAGTGGTTGAACATGTAAGCTCCGCTTTGGGCTACACTTGGGATATTGTGGATATGCCGTGGTCCTGGGCGACGCCAGCTCTGCCGATGATTATGCAGCCCTCAGCAACTCACCGGGTTGTCGACATATCAAAATTACGCAATGAGTTAGGCTATAGGGATAAGGTTCGCCCAGCGGATGCCTTGGCCCATACGGCAAGATGGTTGCGGGACAATCCACCCGAAAAAGCCGGCATGGAAGAGATTGTCCTGCAGGACCCTTTCGACTACGAGGCCGAAGACAAGTTGCTGGCGGCCTGGCAGCAAGCAAATGCGCTGCGACCTTCGAACCTATTTGCCGAAGAGCCCGGCGTGGGTTTGTCATACAGCGGGCCTGGCGGGCGGAAACGCTCAAATAGCCATTTTGAATAAAGACTGAACAGGGGTTTAATGAGTAGTCACTACGATGTTCTGGTAATTGGAAGCGGACCGGCAGGAGAAAGCGCGGCTTTAAATGCGGTTAAGCACGGTCAGCATGTTGCCATTGTGGAGCAGCAGAACTGGGTGGGCGGCGCGTGTACCCATCAGGGCACCATTCCGTCGAAGTCGCTGCGGCATACCGTGCGCCAGTTAATGCGCTTCAATCGCAATCCCATTTTTCGCGATCTGGGTGATCCGCGCACATTGAGTTTTCCGCGAGTGCTGGGCGCGGCGGACGAGGTGATTCGTAAACAGGTTGCCATGCGCAGCAAGTTCTATCAGCGCAACCGTATCGAAGTGATTCAAGGTGAGGCGCGGTTTTATGATGCCCGTACTTTGATTGTTGCTAAAGACGGACGTGAACGCAGGGTGTCGGCTAATCAAATTGTTATCGCTACCGGTTCGCGGCCCTACCAGCCAGGAGATATCGACTTTTCCCACGCCCGTATTTACGACGGCGATTCGATTTTAGGGATGCAGCACACACCGCGTAAGATCATCATTTACGGAGCAGGCGTAATCGGTTGTGAATACGCCTCTATTTTTTCCGGCTTGGGTGTCAAGGTCGAGCTTATTAATACCCGGGATCGCCTGCTGGAATTTCTCGACGACGAAATATCGGATGCCTTGAGTTACCACCTTCGACATATGGGGGTGATGATTCGTCATCGCGAAACTTACAGCGCAGTGATTGCGCGTGAGGGTGGTGTAGAGATTCAACTGGAGTCCGGCAAGCAGCTGCGTGGCGATGCCTTGCTGTGGTGTAACGGCCGAACCGGCAACACCCAATCCCTCTCGCTGGAATCGGTGGGACTTAAGGCCAATCATCGCGGTCAACTGGATGTTGATGAGCACTACGAAACTCCTGTGGAGGGTATCTTTGCCGCAGGCGATGTAATCGGCTGGCCCAGCCTTGCCAGCGCGGCCTATGATCAGGGCCGCTCTGCGGCGGCTTCAGCGCGCGGGAAAGAACAATGCCGCTTTGTTGATGACGTGCCAACCGGAATTTATACCCTGCCAGAGATTAGCTCGATCGGCAGAACCGAGCGTGAGCTGACCGAGGCGAAAGTTCCCTATGAAGTCGGGCGGGCGCTTTTCAAAGATACGGCACGTGCGCAGATTAGTGGCGAAACGGTAGGCATGTTAAAGATTCTCTTTCATGTAAAGACGCTGGAAATTTTGGGTATCCATTGTTTTGGTGCGGAGGCCTCGGAGATAGTGCATATCGGGCAGGCAATCATGAAGCAGAAAGGCGAGGGCAACTCGCTACGATACTTTATAACCACAACGTTCAACTACCCGACTATGGCTGAGGCCTACAGAACTGCGGCTCTAAACGGAATTAATCGGCTCTAGATTAACGTTACACATTCGCTCTGGCTGTATTGACTCATTTATATGTATGGAGATACAGTCTTCAGGCATTGAAAGGGATTTTCAATCCGCACGACAAAAAGGATTTTGCTATGTGTGTACCTCGCGTCAATTTCGGCTCCCGTTCTCCCCCTAAATTTTCCATGAGCATGCTGTGGCGATAGCGCTGTGCTATCGCGTTTGTTATGGGCGTCTCAGGGATGAGCGTTACGGCGAAGGATCGCCGCGCCCTCCTTTATACTTGGCTTTTCATGACGCTATGAGGTCGCGTCCGGAGTTAGACATTTCAGAAGCTATTGAACGAGCGCTAAACAGTGGGTCGTAGTCGAAAGGACACCGCCGTAATAAAAGCGTCGATTCGCCTGTAATCTTTGTAATTTCCGATGGCCTTGGCCTGGGATACTGTTGACTAAAGATATCAACAGGACAGAGCCCATGACTGCGACTTCTTCTGCCTCGGGCCCCCTGGCGGGGGTGAAAATACTTGACCTGGCGACGGCGATTGCGGCGCCCTTTGCCACATCGCTGCTGGCCGATCAGGGTGCGGAGGTGATTAAGGTAGAAGCCCCGGGCTTAGGCGACATCCTGCGCTATGTAGGCGCTAGCCGAAACGGCGTGAGCGCGATGTTCAGCATGACTAATCGCAATAAACGCTCGCTCGCCCTCAACTTGAAGTGTCCTGAAGGTGTCGGCATCCTCAAAAAGCTGGTGGCCGGCCATGATGTCTTGATACACAACTTTCGTCCCGGTGTCGCCGAGCGCCTGGGGATAGATTACGAAAGTCTCAAGCGCGTCAATCCGGAGCTTATTTATGTATCTGTGTCAGGTTTTGGGCACACCGGCCCCGCATCGGGAAAACGCGCCTACGACAACGTCATTCAGGCATATACGGGCCTGGCGTTTAATCAGGCAAACCCTGAAACCGGCGAGCCCGTGCAAAACTACCAGGCAATCGCAGACAAGTTGACCGCGCTTACGGCGGCGCAAGCTATTCCCTCGGCCTTATACGCCCGCAGTCAAGGCGGGGGTGGTCAGCAGATTACCCTGAACATGGTCGACAGTGTCCTGCACTTTTTGTGGATGGATGCTGCCGGCACAGCCAGCTTTATAGAGCCGGGGGCAAATCCGGGTCAGCAGGTCGCAAAGGGCGTTCCGCTTATTCGCTTTAAGAATGGCTGGGGGCAGGCAGCCCCGCTATCGGATAGTGAATTCCACGGCATGTGCAGAGCCTTCAGAGTGGATTCGAACTCAGATTCCCGTGTCGCCACGGTTATCGACCGCATGACTAACAAAGATGCCGTTGAGGCGATCATGGCCAAGGTCTACGAGGCAGCAGCGACAATGGACGTAGACTCAGGCGTGGCCGCGATGGAGGCAGAAGACGTTCCCTGTGCGAAAGCTATGACTCTCGACGAGCTACCGGACGAACCGCAGGTGCTGGCTAATAATACGATGGTGCATTACAGCCACCCCGTGGCCGGGCAATTGAGAGAGCCGCGGGCGGCGGCCTGTTTTAGTGCCTCAGAATTCGAATTACCACGACCTGCTGCCGCCTTGGGTGAGGACAGCGACGAGATACTGGGGACGCTCGGAATGGTGCAAGACATCGCAAGGCTGCGGTCACAGGGTGTCATCGCCTAAATGCTTAAATATTTTGTTGACAGTTTTGAAAATTCAGCATAAATAGGCGCTGACGATTGCCCTTACCGGCGGGTCGTTATTTCAGGTTTTATCTATCGCAATTTAGAGGAGTGGTAGTTATGGCGAAAGGCCTGTCTGACGCGGCGACTGACGACTTTGAAGAGATTTTTGAAGACGACACGGAGTCGGAGGAATATAGCGCCGCTATGGGCGGACGCGACAGCAGCATTCGGCGGCGAATTGAGGAGCGTATGGAGCGTCGGCGATTGATGGAAGATCTGGGTTTGGGGGAGGAAGAGTTTGATTTTTAAGGGTTTTGGCGCGACGCGCGAGTGACACATATTGTCACTCGCGGGCGATATATCGTCACTTTGGGCAAGTTAAGGCACTTGCTGGCGAAAGTTCAATAACAAATAACTATTTGTTATTGAAGGTAAATATATAATTTTTGGTGATTGGCATGCTCACTGCATGCTCTCCCATTGCTGAAGACTGTTGTCGCTTACCGGCAGCTGTAGAGCAAATTATAGAATTTGGAGAATATTATGAAAAAAGTTCAACAAGGTTTTACCCTGATCGAACTGATGATCGTGGTTGCGATTATCGGTATTTTTGCTGCGGTAGCTCTTCCTGCTTATCAGGATTATACAACACGCGCCAAAGTTTCTGAAATTATTGGCT
>JBFJTG010000001.1:0-108335 GCA_041625575.1 Litorivivens sp. | reverse complement strand
CCGATATACAACGCGGCGACAAACTCTATACCGCTGTGAGCCCTGACATGCTGCTGCAAGCCGGTGACTTGCTTGGCTTCATAGGTGCGCCGACCTGTGCACGCGAACTACAACGGATTAAGGGACTTCTGCCAGCCCACGGTGGAGCGCACAAACTCAAGTTGCACAACCACCAACGCTGCCTGGTTGAAGTCGTCCTGGGAGCGGAGTTTCCCGGAATTAATAAAACTGTCAAAGAAAGTGCGTTTCGCACCCGCTATCAGGCGGCTATCTTAAGTGTCCAGCGCGGCGGTCATCGTCTGGCGGGTAAGGTAGGCGATATCGTGCTACGCCCGGGGGATACACTCCTATTGGAAACGGGCGAGAGCTTTGTTGAGCAATACCAATATCGTCGTGACTTTATGCTAGTGAGTCCGCTACGCGATTCCACTCCGCCAGATTTCCGCAAGGCACCGCTCGCCATCCTCATCCTGATTGCAATGGTGTGCATCAACGCCATGAACGTACTATCCGTGCTGGAATCTACCTTGGTTGCTGGCGCACTTTTGATCTTTAGCGGTTGCGTGACCGTTAACCGCGCTCGCCAAAACTTAAGCGTGAACTTGCCCGTACTAGTGGTTATCGGCGCGTCATTTGCACTCGGCAGTGCCCTGGAGGTTAGCGGAGCCGCAGCCTGGATCGTTAGCGCCTTGTTTGGCAGCTCCATTGAGAGCCCCTGGCTGGCACTTCTGATTGTTTACCTAATCACCGCCATCTTTACCGAGCTCATTACCAATAATGCCGCTGCCGTTTTGCTATTCCCAATCGCAACCGGTGTTGCGCAGCAACTTGGAGTCAGCCCGATGCCATTCATCATTGCTGTTATGTTCGGTGCCAGCGCAAGCTTTATGACGCCGGTGGGGTATCAAACCAATTTGATGGTTATGGGGCCCGGAGGATACCGTTTTACAGACTATCTGCGCCTAGGCGTTCCGATCTCAATCGTAGCGACTGTAGTCACCGTCACACTCATCCCCATCGTGTGGCCCTTTTAAGGGCTAATTGAAATGGATTAAATCTAATGCCAGCGAAGCAGTGCGAGTCGTGTGCGTTGCAAAACCGTACCATAGCCGGTAAAGGCCTCGCGTTGCTTTGGGTCGGGGCGAATTTCAGCTTTGCAATTTCGACACTGGTAGCGACTACCTTTTAGAAAGCTATTGAGTCGCTGGGCACCAAAATCAAAATTCTGGCACTCACAAATAAAAGGAAAAGTTTTTCGCTTCACCTTCTTACGCACTTCCGCATTTGAAATGTCGAAATGACCGGAAGCTCTGGGCTTAGCGCCCAGAGCTTGGGCCACTGCCTTCCAGCGAGCATCGTGCCCTCTGGATTTGAATTGCCGGCTGGCTACGATATGAGCGATTTCGTGCGCAAGCGTATCGTAGATAAACTCCCATTGGGCATTATTTCGAAAAATCACCTTATTGAGTTCAATCACATTTTTGTGCGGTGAGGCCCGTCCGGCCATGCGTGCACTTTTCAGGCTTAAGAGTAACTCTGGCGGGGGATCTCGGTAGTCCAGGTTTTCACGGGCCAACTCAAGGGCTTGGTCGAAAGCTCGTTGAATATCGCGCGTCAAGGACTCCGGTAGCGGCGCAGCATAGTCAGCAAGCGCCATTACAAACTCGGTTTGTTCGGTATCTGGGCACCAACACGAGCGACAACCTCAGCAACGCGACCACCCTTTGCCGCCAGCTCTTCCTCATTCAAATCACAAATTTCGTGTGGAAAGACTAACCAGTCATCCGTCTCGTGCAGGTAGTAATCCGGTTGTATATCGGTTTTATTTCGCAGCGGCTTAAACCAAGGCATTGCAACTCGAATCTCACCTCGCTGGCCGGCGCCGAAATTATTGCGGATTTCGGCCAACACCGCTTTGATGGTTAAGCCGGTGTCAAATACATCGTCAACAATAAGCAGTTTATTGTCCGTCGTAAAATTATTGAAGATATACTCTAAATTGTGCACCTTCACGCGACGCTCGCGCTTATCTACTCCGCTGTAGAGAGAGGTGCGAATGGCGATATGGTCCACCGCCAGGCCGCAGTACTCGAACAGCTCCTGCACGGCTATACCGACCGGCGTCCCGCCGCGCCAAAGCGCGATAATACAATCGGGACGGTAGCCGCTTTCGATAACTTTCGCCGCCAGCTCGAAAGCGTCGTCCAGCAGGGATTGTGCCGTTATATGGTGTTTGTGCATGCTATTACTGAGCTATTTACGAAACTGCTTGAAGTCGGGCGCTCGCTTTTCGAGAAAAGCCATCACGGATTCAATATTCTCCGGCGTACCGGCGAGCCTCATCATTGCTTCCTGTTCGACCTCATTTGCCGCGTGAACCGATTGTAAATGTACCCGTCGCATCAGGCGTTTGGTCTCCACCAGCGAGGAAATTGGCCACTGCGCGATTTCGCGCGCTTTTAACATCGCCTGATCGAGTAGCCCTTCGTCGCTGACATGGGCCGTGGCTATTCCAACTTCAACCGCGCGTTCGGCATTGATCCATTCCGCCGTATACATCAATTCTGCAGCGCGACGGGCGCCTATTACCGTCTGCAGCGTATAACTACTGCCCCACTCCGGCACCAGCCCCAACTGCACAAAAGGAAAGCGCATTCGCAGACTTTCGCCAACGTAGACTATGTCGGCGTTGAGTAGCAATGTTGCGCCGCCCCCAACCGCGACACCTTTAGCAGCGCAGATCAAAGGCTTGTCAAAATCCAGCAGCGCTTTGGCACTGGATACAAAGGGGTGTTCGGTATCGCCATCAGCATTGGCCATATCGTTTAGGTCGACTCCCGAAGAAAAATCCTTGCCGGCACCGGTAATAACGAGACAGGCAACCTTGGGATTTTCTTTGGCGGCGTTAACGGCTTCACGAAAGGCCGTCCACTGCTCAACATTAAACGCGTTTTTCTTTTCCGGGCGGTTCAGCGTAATCAGTAAAACGCCGTCGTCATCCAGTTGCTGCAATACAGTCTCTGACATAAAAATCTCTACTAGTCCTTAACAAATTTAACGGCAGCATCCAGGCCCGCACGATCAGTTCGACAGGCATTGACCGCCTGACCGACTGCCTCTACACCAAAAGAAATACCGAAAAGAAGCTTCTGCGAAGAAGGAACATCAAGCTCCTCGCGAATCTGGTCAGCAAAAAAACTTAAAGCCGTTTGCGGGCAACTCGCCAATCCGTGCGCGCTCAAACTGAGCATCAGGGTTTGCGCATACATACCCAAATCCGCGGCTTCGCGGATGCCGAAGGACTCCGGTAAAAACAGGAAGGCCACATGAGGTGCGCCGAAAAATTCAAAGTTTCGCGCAAAGGCCTCGCCACGCGCTGCTTTATCCTCGCGCGTAATACCCAAGGCATCATAGAGCGCCTTTGCCGCCGCATACTGGCGGTCTTTGTAGACACCTTCGTATTTGCCGTCGTAGGGAAAATCCATCGTCATCTTGCCGGCAAAAAAATCATCTCTAATTCGTTTTTTCAGGCGATCTTTGGCGGCACCGCTAACCACTACGGTTTGCCACGGCTGGGTATTGCAGTTCGAGGGAGCGTACTGCGCCGCTTCAAACACGGACTCCAGAACGTCTGTTGATAAGGCGTTGGGTAAAAACGCACGAATGGATCGACGCTCGCGAACCAGCGCATGAAATTCGCTTACTCGTACATCGTCGGACGTTAGTTGATGTTCAGGACTACTCATTGGGTATAACTCCTGCCTCTTTCAATTCGTCTATTCGCTGCTTGCTAATACCGGCGTCGGCAAGTATCTCATCGGTTGCCGATCCGGCGTCGCATGGCCCGGAGCTCACGACGGACGCCGTTCTCGAAAACCGCGGCGCAGGCGCCGATTGCCGCACACCGTCAACTTCCACGTAGTTGCCACGGGCTTGATTGTGCGAATACGTGACGGCCTCATTCATGTCTAGCACAGGTGCAAAGCAAACATCGCTCCCTTCCATTATGCCACACCACTCATCCCGGGTTTTAGTCCTGATTTTCGCAGCGATTTTTTGCTTGTAGTGTGACCATTTTTCTTTCTCAAACAGGTGACTATAGCCGCCATCACCAAGATCCAGCTCAAGCTTTTGGGCCAACAAGGCGTAAAACTGTGGTTCTATTGACCCAATCGACACATAGCGACCGTCAGCGCATTCATAGGTATCGTAGAAATGTGAGCCGCCATCCAGCCAGTTGGATTCACGTTTCACCTCCCAGGTTCCCCCTGCCAAATAGGCCTGCGTGGGCGCCATCAGGGATATCACACCATCGGTAATGGCCGCATCTACCACTTGTCCCTTTCCTGAGCTTTTTGCCTCTAGCATGGCCGCCAGCAAGCCGGTAACAAGAAACATCGAGCCACCACCGTAGTCGCCGACAAGATTCAAGGGCGGTACTGGTCCGCCGCTTGAGCGACCAATCGCATCCAATGCTCCGGTAACGGCAATATAGTTAATATCGTGCCCCGCCGCTTGCGACAGCGGCCCTTCCTGACCCCAGCCTGTCATACGCCCATAAACAAGCCGGGGATTGCGCTTAAGACAAATGTCCGGACCCAAGCCCAGCTTCTCCATGACGCCGGGGCGAAAACCCTCAAACAAAGCGTCAGCGCGTTCCAGTAACGTCAGGACAATTTCAATCGATTCAGTCTTTTTTAGATCCAGCGCAATACTTCGCTTGCCACGCGAGGTAACGTCGGCCGGGTTTGATGCCGCTGAAGCGCGATCTATGCGCACAACATCCGCCCCCATGTCCGCCAGTAACATACCGGCATAGGGTCCGGGGCCAATGCCGGCCATTTCGATAATTCTGATACCTGTTAACGGTCCCGACATTCTCGTTTCTCCCGATAAAACTGGCTATAAAAAAACGCCTGCATCTCGCGAAACAGGCGTTCTAATAGACTAAAAAAAAATTTCGCCGCTTACTATTCGCCCGTAAAGACGGCCGGCCGCTTTTCCTTAAACGCCCGCATCCCTTCTTTCGCGTCTTTCGAAGCAAACACAGGACCGGCCAGTTCGTCAGATTTCAGCATGGCCTGATCTTCTGCAACATCAGTCTGCAATTCACGCAGCGAGCGCACCACGGCCTTCAGCGCCAGCGGGCCCGTTTTGCCAATTTGCTCTGCAATTTTTTTCGCTTCATTCAAGGTTTCGCCTTTAGGAACAACGCGATTGATCAAGCCCCAATCCAGAGCCTCCTTGGATGTCACGTGTCGCCCCAACAAGACGATTTCGGCCGCAAGGCAGTATGGAATTTGCCGGGGTAAACGTATACTTGACCCGGCCATGGGATACAGGCCACGCGCTACTTCGGTAACACCGTAAACTGAATCTTCAGCGCCAACGCGAATGTCAGTGCCCATCAAGATTTCCGTACCACCGGCCAGAGCGTAGCCCTCCACGGCCAGAATGATCGGCTTGTTCGGCCGGTTATCACGCAATAGCGCCTGCCAGTGAACGTTTGGCACTTTTGCCATAACCTCCATAAACTCTTCCGTACTTTTTTGATCGCCATCAGCACCGGCTTTCAAATCCATACCAGCAGAAAAGGTGTCGCCGTTGGCTGTTAAAATTGCGCACATCAGGGAGTCGTCTTCATCCAGACGACGCCAGGCTTTATACATACCCAACAGCATTTCGGGACTGAAAGCGTTCTTCGCCTCAGGGCGGTTCAACGTAACGATCAGGGTTTTGCCTTCCTGTTCGACAATGCAATTCTTGGTGCTGATATCGAGCTCAGCCATGGGCTTCTCCGTATTAATTTAGTACCTGTAGGAGCCCGCCTTACAGGCGAACTTTACTGCGATCGCCCGCAAAACAGGCTTCTACCAATCTGGTTCTTACTTATGCGACTTCGCCTTTTCCTTCAAGAGCGTAGGCCTTCGCCGTTTTATAGTCAGGCTTTCCACTGGGCTGACGTGGCACAGCGTCGATAATATGCAGCGCGCGCGGTACTTTGTAACCCGCGATATGATTGCGACAATGATCCTGAACCTCGGCAAGCGTCAGCTTGGCTGCATCACGCGGCTGAACGACAGCGGTTACCTTACTGCCCCAACGATCGTCCGGAGTTGCAACGACCAAGGCATCAAATATGCCCTCATGGGCTTTCAGTGCGTTCTCGACTTCTTCCGGGAAGATTTTTTCGCCACCGCTATTGATGCAATTCGAGCCTCGACCGTAGACCGTGATGGAACCGTCATCCTCGAGCTTGGCCTCATCGCCAGTCAGTAGCCAGGTTTTACCCTCTACCTGGATAAAGGTCTTGGCAGTCTTTTCCGGGTCGTTATAGTATCCCTTGGGGATATAACCGGAGCGGGCGAAGATACCTTTTTCACCCAGCTTCGCGTGACGAGGAGGCTTCTCCTCATCAAGAATAACGTCCATAAATTCTGAACGTGTTACATTTCCCAACCCGGCTTCGGATTTTTTCTCGCCATTATCCATACCCATCGAGCCAGATTCAGACGAACCAAAACTGTTGGTAATAAAAACATTGGGGAAGTGCTTGCGGAAACCATTTTGCTTGGCCTCAGAGAATACCGCGCCGCCGGAACCGACATTAAATATCGCGCCTAAATCCCACTTTCCGGGATTAGCTTCCAGAGAATCCAGCAGCGGTATCGCCATGGCATCGCCCACGATCTGGACTGCGTTCACTTTTTCTTTTTCGCAAATAGCCCAAACGTGCTCACCGTCCAAAGACTTCTGATCGTTCAGTACCAGCTTGTTACCCGCCAGTAACTGAATACAGGCGTACCACCAGGAGGCGCCGTGCATCAGGGGGGCTAGTGCAATGCCACACAAAGGGTTTTCGGATACTCGCGTTGCGATATCTTCAGGTTTTTCGCAGGGGCCCTTGGGTGAGAAATGCCCGCCGCCGCCCATGGCCGCAAAAAACACATTTTTGTGTGGCCACATTACACCCTTGGGCATACCTGTAGTGCCGCCGGTATACAGGATGAAGTAGTCGTCGGCCGAGCGCTCACCAAAGTCCCGCGCGTCACTCTGCCCATCCATCGCTGCTTCGTATTCGATCGCGTCGATAGTCGCCAAATCTTCGCCACTGTCGTCGTCAACCGCGACAAAGGTTTTCAAATCGGGCGCCGCACTGCGAATTTCCGCTATGTGAGGCGTGAATTCGCGGTGGTGTATGCAGGCCACCATATCGGCGTTGTCGAAAATATAGAGCAATTCATCTTTGACATAACGGTAGTTGACGTTGATAGGCACTGCCCGGATTTTGAAGCAGGCCAACACGGCTTCCATGTACTCATTGCAGTTGTACATGTAGAGGCCGACGTGATCACCCGATTTCACACCCCGCGCCGCCAGATAATGCGCCATCTTGTTGGCACGCTTGTCGAGCTCAACGAAGGTGGTGCGATGCTCACCGCAAACGAGCGCTTCGCGCTCCGGCACTGTGTCGGCTACCACTTCAAACATGTCAGCTAAATTGAATTGCATTTTTTCGTCCCGTCTTATAACACCGGCCACTCTCTGTGGCCGGTTGGATTTAACGCCCTTTTACATCAGGCTTTTTCTGCTCCCACCACCCACATGGCGAAAAATTGCGCACCGCCACCATAGGCATGCCCCAGTGCCAGCTTGGCACCGTCAACCTGATGGTTGCCGGCGTCGCCCCGTACCTGTCTGGCCGCTTCGGCGAAGCGAATCATGCCTGAGGCCCCAATGGGGTTAGACGATAATACACCGCCGGAACAGTTCCATGGGATGTCACCTTTGTCATCTAATGAGGTGGCCCCTTCCAGGGTCATTTTCCAGCCTTGGCCTTCCTCGGCAAAGCCCAGATTTTCCAGCCACATTGGTTCATACCATGAAAATGGCACATAGACCTCAGCGCAATCCAGCTCCTTGCGCGGATCAATGATACCGGCCTGTTTGTACACATCTTTGGCGCAATCAATACCGGCTTGCGGGTTTACCTGCTCCCGGCCAGCGTACATGGTGGGCTCGGAGCGCATGGCCGCACCGCGAATCCAGGCCGTTTTCTTTGGCGACTGGGCCGCTAACTCTTCATTAGCGATAACCATGGCACACGCGCCGTCAGACGAGGGGCAGGATTCCAGAAAGCGAAGCGGCTCCCACAACATAGGACTCTCTTCCACTTCTTTCATCGTAATATTAGGCAATTGCAAATGCGCGAGCGGGTTACGGGCACCGTGCAGGCGATCTTTGGTAGCAACCTTGATACCCACATCGGAAGGAGCCTTGGTGCGACGGATATACTCGCGAATAATTGGCGCAAAGAAACCGCCAGCACCGGCATTCAGATGTGGCGAAAAGGGCTGTGCATTGGACAATGCCCACATCGCGTTGGATTCAGACTGCTTTTCGTAAGTCACAGTGAGAATGCGTTTGAACATGCCGCTTTGTACGTAGGACGCTGCAACAATGGCAGTCGAACCACCCACCGAGCCCGCGGTATGAACGCGCAACATCGGCTTGCCGTTACAACCCAGGGCATCAGTCAGGTAGAGTTCCGGCATAACGCCGCCCTCAAACATGTCCGGCGCCTTCCCGACGATAACTGCATCAATATCGTCCCAGGTCAGTTCCGCGTCTTTCAGTGCGTTGAAGGCGGCTTCGCGCACCAATCCCGCGATAGAAACGTCTTTGCGTTTGGTCTGGTACTTGGTTTGCCCAATACCGACAACTCCAGCTAATTCAGCCATTATGCTTCCTCCAATACCGCAACCAGGTTTTGCTGCAAAGCGTGACCTGAAGTTGCATGAGCGACACCACGCTTGATCTCACCGCGAATAATACGCATCGCGACTTCACCGACACGCGACAAACCCGATGCCATCATCAGGTTGCCGG
The DNA here is from genome assembly GCA_041625575.1 of Litorivivens sp. Taxonomy (GTDB): domain Bacteria; phylum Pseudomonadota; class Gammaproteobacteria; order Pseudomonadales; family Spongiibacteraceae; genus Litorivivens. Next base: position 99,446 of record JBFJTG010000001.1, on the reverse strand, counting down.
CCAATACACCGCCCGAAGGATTAACAACCGTGTCATCACTTAAGCCAAGCGCGCGCTTGAGAATAATTTCCTGATGGCTGAAAGGTGCATAAATCTCAGCAACTTCAACCGGACCATTAGCAACACCAGCCGCCTTGGCGGCAATTTCTGTAGAAGGCGACCTGGTTAAATCCCGCGCGCCAAAATTATGGCTCTCAATGCGATGGTCTATGCCTTTCAGCACTGCGTAAGGCAAGCCCCACTCTTTTGCCTTTTCAACGGTTGCAATAACCATGGCACAGGCGCCATCAGATATGGGGCAGCAGTCGTGCATGCGCAGCGGTGACAGGTAAGTCGGCTCCGCTAGCAGTGCATCAACACTGACATCACCCTTAAGCTGGGCGTGCGGATTGGACTTCGCATTTTTGCGCGAACGAGCAACAACTTCGGCCATATCACGCTCGGTGATATCGCCATTATCCAGCATGGTGCGTGCCTGCAATGCTGCAGTGCTCACCGAGTCCAGCCACAGTGGTGCCATGTAATAGGGATCAAGTTGCTGCGACAGAACGATAGGCAGTTCGCCGGGCGATGATTTGCCGAAACCGTAGAGCAAGGCAGACTCGGCCTGGCCCATGTTGATTTTCAGAACCGCCTCATAGAGTGCCCAGGCAGCGTCCATTTCGACGTGGGATTCCTTGATGGGCGGCACTGCACCCAATGCATCAACACCGGCAACAAAAGCAAAAGCCGCGCCCTGCAAATAGTCACAAGAACCCGAGCATGTAAAATCAACATCCTGCGCACTTTTCAACCCTGCCGCATCCAGCGCCTTACGCAGGACGGGCATGATCAGTTCAACTTCGTTTTGCGCGCCGGCGTCACGCACGCAATCGGATTGCGCAAAAGAGACAATAGCTATATCACGCATCTTTTAATCTCCCAATCTCTTCCACTTCCATATCCGGCTCGTCAATCGGTCTGAAATACTGAATATTTTCCATGGCGTAGTCCCACTCACTCGGATCTTTCCAAAGCGCTTCAACGCGCATACCAATGCGAACATCTTCATTCTTGCATTCGCTCAACACGTGCAAGAAAGAGATATTGGCGCCGTCGGCTACCAGATTCGCAATGACATAAGGTGGCTTGATTGGATTGCCCGGTATGGGGATATGAACAATCGTAAATGACTCGACTGTCGCCTTATTGGACAACTCGACTTCTTCTTTCGTTGCCACACCACAAGCCGCACAGGAACCACGCGGCGGTATGTATACGTTACTACAGGATGGGCAACGTTGACCCACCAATTTGCCCTTCTTCAGCTGAGTCAGGAACAGTGCAGTAGCACGCCCTGCCGTGAAGTTGTAATCGAGATAAACGGGCACTTCGATACCGGTAATCGGCTCGAGTGCTTCAGTATTTTGATCACTCATGACTGTCTCCTTTAAACCGGTTCAAAGCAGGCGATATCGTTGATGGAACCCTTGGTCTCGTCAGCCCAACGCACTTTAACGCGCATGCCCGTTTTCATGGCTGCTTCTTCGCCCGCGTCTACGCAGTGGATCATGGGGATGTCAGCGCCATCGAATTGGACTTGCGCCCAAGCGAAGGGCTTGCTCAGGGGATGTTTGCCGCGCGGGTGCTTGACCCAGGCCCAGCTTTTAACCACGCCCGTATCCGGCAGATCTACGTATTCAGTGAGTGCTTCGGCGGTTACCGGATCCCACTCCATCGGCGGCACGATGACTTTGCCGTCACTGCCCTTGATACCAACGATTTTGCGATCACGTAAGGCGGTAAGAAAACGACCAATTACCGGGCCCGTAGTACGGGTGTAGGTATACCCGAGGGTGAACGCCTGACTGAGAACTTCCGCCTTTGCGGACATAGGCCTATCTCCTTGCTGACTGAAAACGCTGACCAGGGCCTTAAACTAATACCCTGAAATTATTACACTTTTTTAATAAATTTGGAGGCCGACCGAGATCGGCAGCGACAGGCAGTATTCCCCACTGATGACCATAACTCAATGACCATTTGTAGCCTACTTATGTGACAAATCCGATCAGTGAAATGTTCCAGGGCAAAAGGACCGTAAGAAAGGGGCGCGCCAATCACGCCTTGCGGGAATCCCGCGCGAGGGCCTTTTGCATATTGTCGGCGATCTGCGCTGCAACCCGCTTGGCGCGCTCGGTGCGCTCGCCGGCAAAATCGGCATCAGCGCTCGTAATAAAGTAGTCCAGCCAGCGTGCAAAATCGGCGTCGGTTAATGCCTCTTTGCTATGCAGCTGACGGTGAATATTCATGGTGTGACGCTTATAGTCGCTACCACCCAACAGCAGCTTTTCCCAATAGGCCTGGATGCGTGGAAAGTGCTCCCGGATATCGACCGCAGCGACATCGAGGAAAATGGGCGCCAGACGCTCGTCCTTTAGCAATTTGTCGTAGAAGACTTCAACAAATTCGCGAATGCGTTCAGGGCTGTCTAGATCGGGTTTGGGCATGGTCTGATTTAAGGGCTAATAAGTTCGGTTCGCCTGCAGGGCAGGCTCCTACGCGACGCAGTCTGTAGGAGCTTGCCCTGCGTGAATGTTTCCGGCGGCAAACTCCTGCTTATCACACTACTTGCGTTTCTTCTTGGAATCTTTCTTCTTCACAAACTTCATCATGCGCTTCTTGCGATTGACCTGCCGGTCCGTAAGCTTGTTTTTCTTGCCTGCAAAGGGATTCTCGCTGGTACGAAACTCAAGCCGAATGGGCGTGCCGACCATATCCAAATGTTTGCGAAAGGTCTTTTCCAAATAGCGTTTATAGCTCGCCGGCACTTTGTCCGTCTGATTGCCGTGAATGACGATAATGGGCGGATTGTGGCCACCCGAGTGGGCATAGCGGAGCTTGACTCGCCGCCCGTTTACCATGGGCGGAGCATGATCGAATACCGCACCTTCGAGAATATCGTTTAACGAGCGAGTAGACAGCTTGTCGGTTGCCGAGGCGAAAGACTTGGCAATCGATTCATACAAATGGCCTACGCCCGTTCCGTGCAGGGCCGAAATAAAATGCACTTCGGCATAGTCGATAAACTTGAGGCGGCGCTCCAGTTCGAACTTGATGCGATCTTTAGTATCCACATCCAGACCGTCCCACTTATTCACCGCCAGCACGAGCGCACGACCGGATTCAATCACCTGACCCAGCAAATGCAAATCCTGGTCCACAACACCCTCGCAAGCGTCCATCACGAGGATGGTGACGTGCGAATCATCGATCGCTTTGAGGGTTTTGACTATGGAAAACTTTTCGACAGCTTCTTTAATGTTTTTGCGGCGCCGAATACCCGCCGTGTCAATCAGGGTGTAGGGCTCACCATCCCGCTCGTAATGAATATAAATACTGTCACGAGTCGTGCCGGGCTGGTCGAAAACCACGACGCGCTCTTCGCCGAGCAGGCGATTCACCAAGGTCGATTTGCCGACATTCGGGCGCCCGACAATGGCAATGCGAACACCTTTCGATTCCAGCCTGGTATCCTGGTCAAGCTCCGGTGCTGGCGGAAAACTGGCCACCAGAGCATCAAGCAGGCTTTTTACGCCACGGCCGTGGGTCGCCGTCACCGGGTAAATGTGTTCTACACCCAGCTGGTAGAAGTCCGCCATCGCAACATCCGGATCAACTCCGTCAATTTTGTTGGCTACATAGAATAAGGGCTTGCCCAAGGTGCGAAACTGCCCCGCGAGCAACTGGTCGGAGGGAGTGAGGCCATCGCGCGAATCCAGCATAAACAGCACGGCATCGGCCTCATCGACGGCGACACGCGATTGCTGCGCCATAGCGCTGTCGATACCCTCTTCGTCACCGGTAATACCGCCGGTATCGATAATGATGAAGCGCGAGTTTTCGTGGGTAACTTCACCGTACTTACGGTCTCGCGTTAAACCCGGAAAATTCGCCACCAGCGCATCGCGACTGCGCGTGAGCCGATTAAACAGCGTGGATTTACCCACATTGGGTCGCCCGACTATGGCGACTACCGGAATCATGCTCACAATTTTTCCTGTTAAAAGTTTCCCGCAGAAAGTGCTCTGCGGGATGCGCTACTAGCGGGCTTGTTTTGGCCCAAAGGTGCGACGTTTCGCGACACCAATACTGTTACGTTTGAAACTATAGGCGACCAATTTGCCGGCATTGCTATAGGCGTACAGTCGATCTTCCCGCACCAACATTGGCGCACGCAGACCGCTATCGTCAACCCTGACCCGGGATACGAGGTGCCCATCTACCTGCGACACAAAATGCAGATATCCTTCAAAGTCGCCGGTCACAAGACTACCGCTCAGTATGGCTGGCTCGGTCAGCTTGCGACGGGCCAAAATCGTTTGCGTCCAGACTACTCCCTGCCCGCTTTTCTCAAAGGCATGGATACTGCCATCGGCATCGACTACGTATACATTGCCATAGCCCTCTACCGGACCTGTGTGGCTCGAAAGGTCGCGCTCCCACAAACGCCTCCCACTGCGCGCTTCAATTGCAACCAGCTTACCCTGATAACCCACGGCATAGAGAATACCGGCATCTGATAGCAAGCTCCCATCCACATCGGACAAGCGCTCAATTTCAGTACTGCCTTTGGCCACAGAGACGCGTTGTTCCCAACGTAATTCACCGGTTTTGTAATCCAGCGCCACGACGCGGCCATTGGCCAAACCCGCAAAAACAAACTGACTTTCCATGACGGGCGTCGAGGTTCCACGCAAAGTCAGACGCGGCACACTCGCGCTGTAGGCCCAACGTTTTTCACCCGTAATGACGTCAAAAGCTACCAGCTGGCCGTCGTAAGACTGGGCCACAACAATATCTTCATTGCTGACCGGTGGCGCCAGAATTTCGCCATTCACGACTGCCCGCCACAACTCCTGCCCCTCAAGATCAAGAGCTAACAACAAGCCTTCGGTAGTACCGAGATACAAACGTTCGTCATCAACGCCTACGCCGCCACTAATGGTCAGCTTTAGTTTACGCTGCCAACGCAGTTTGCCACTGAGCGCATCGCGCGCCTGCAAGATACCGTCAGCGGACGCGACATAAAGCGTGTCACCGCGAACGACCGGACGCAGCTGATACAAGCCGGTGCCCTGCCCATTGCCGATATTGGCCATCCAGAGGCGATCAAGTTTTCGCTCAATCACAAAATCTGTCAGCTCGGCAGGCTCATTTTCTTCCGGTGTGCTCGCACAGGCGGCGAGCATTACCGCGGCCAATGGCAACAGCGCTTTTACAAATTGCTTCATTCGCTATCCGCTCCGGACGAGGCTGGCATTAAATCTCGAATTTTCATATCCAAGATCGGGTTTTGGGATGCATTTTCCAGCTTGGACAATTGAGCCTCGGCCTGCTGATAGGCGGCAAGCGCTTCATCATTTTTACCCTGAGCCAATAAGATATCACCACGAGTTTCGGCAATCAGTGCAGCGTAACTACCAAGCTCGGAGCCTTCGAGCGTCTGTTGCGCTTCTTCATAGCGTTTTTGCGCCAGCAGCACATGAGCCAAGCGAACTTTTGCCTGTAGCAAGAGTGGTGCATCCGGTTTCTGGGAAATCACCCATTTCAACTCACTCTCCGCAGTCGGCCAGTCATCGTCGCGGGCTGCATATTTCGCCTTATACATTGCAGCGAACACAGCATAGGTCATGCCCGGAAATTCACTTTTTAGTGTACTGGCAAGATGTTTAGCCGTCGCTAATTGGGCCGCGCCAGACTCGGCAGCAGTGTCAGCCTCTAGCAAACTTTGATACATCGCGGAGGCTTCAGCGACGCGATTGGCCTGCTGCTTTTGAAAGCCCTGCCAACCAAAAAATAAGGCTAGTGCGGCCAGTATGCCCAATATCGTCGACTTGCCATTTTCCTGCCACCAGCTTTTGAGGGCATCAATCTGTTCTTCGTCCGTGCGATAAGGTTCCACACTCGCTCCTTTATAATATTAGCGTCTTACTTACTGTTATAGCTGGTCGTTCAATACGCCAACCAGTGCATCCTGAGAGAGACGTTGTTGTTCCGCCTGCGGATCACGCAGCCATTTTAACTGAACAAAGCCCGCTTCTGCTTCCTCTTCACCAATAACCAGCGCAACTTTCGCACCGGATTTATCCGCTTTCTTGAACTGACTCTTAAAACTGCCACCACCGCAGTGCGTTAGGACCTGAAATCGGGTCGCTTCGCGCAATGTTTCTGCCAGGCTCAGTGCCTGACGCTGTGCAAGCGTGCCGGAGGCAATCACATAGACATCAGCTTGGGCAGATTTCTCCGGCAAATTGCCGGTTGCTTCCAACAAAAGGCATAAACGCTCGATACCCATGGCGAAACCTACCGCCGGGGTCGATTTGCCACCGAGTTGCTCAACAAGACCATCATAACGTCCGCCCGCACAGACTGTACCCTGAGCACCCAATAAATCAGTGGTCCACTCAAACACCGTGAAGCCGTAGTAATCCAAGCCACGAACCAGCTTGGGATTCAGCACGTACTCAATGCCCACTGTATCCAGCATCGACCGCAATTCAGTGAAGTGGGCGCGCGAGTCATCATCCAGATAATCATCAAATACCGGTGCACCGGCTAATAAATCCTGCGTGGCGGCAACTTTACTGTCGAGAATGCGCAGCGGATTGGTATCGAGACGGCGCTGGCTGTCTTCATCCAGTTGATCGTGGAGAGGGCGAAGGTAAGCGACCAATGCATCGCGATACGCTTGACGGCTGTCGCTACTGCCCAAGGTATTCAATTCGAGGGTCAGGCCGGAATGTATGCCGAGCTGCTTCCAAAGACGCGCGCTAAGCATGATCAGCTCAGCATCGATATCCGGGCCACTCATACCGAAAGCTTCTACGCCCACTTGATGAAACTGGCGCAAGCGGCCTTTCTGTGGCCGCTCATGTCGAAACATGGGGCCCGAGTACCAAAGCCGCTGAACCTGATTATAAAGCAAACCATTTTGCTCGCAGGCACGCACACAAGAAGCTGTACCTTCGGGCCGCAAGGTCAGGCTATCGCCATTGCGGTCTTGGAAGGTATACATCTCTTTTTCGACGATATCGGTAACTTCACCAATCGAGCGTTTAAACAGCTCGGTTTGTTCCAATATCGGAAAACGAATTTCGCTGTAAGCATAACGCGCAAGCAGACCCCGAAGCTGCGCCTCAAGGTACTGCCATACCGGTGTTTCCTCCGGCAGCAAGTCGTTCATTCCACGAATAGACTGGATTTTGGCCAATGCCCTGAATTCCCTATATCTTTGTTGCTGCCGCCTCAATCAGGACTGGCGGGCAATAATATCCTGTTCTTCGGCCTGCTTTTTGGCCACCCTTTCGCGAATTAAACCTTCAAGGTGGTCAATGAGTTCCGCGCTCTGAACTTTATGATCGGTTTTGCCGTCGATATAAATCATATTACTGGGACTACCACCGGTAACCCCGATATCGACTTCCTTTGACTCGCCAGGGCCGTTAACAAAGCAGCCAATGACCGCCACATCGACGGGCGTAGTGACATCATCTAGCCGAGCTTCTAACTCGTTCATGGTGGCGATGACATCAAAGTTCTGACGCGAGCAACTCGGACAGGCGATAAAGTTAATGCCCTTGGAGCGCAGCTTCAGACTTTTCAGTATTTCGTATCCGACTTTAATTTCTTCAACAGGATCAGCCGCTAGTGACACACGAATGGTGTCGCCGATGCCATCCATTAGCAGCATACCCAGACCAACCGAAGATTTTACCGTGCCGCCACGCAGTGCTCCGGCCTCGGTGATCCCAAGATGCAATGGCTGATCAATCAGGGTCGCCAGCTTGCGGTAGGCACCGACGGCCAAAAACACATCCGAAGCCTTTACGCTAACCTTGAAGTTCTGAAAATCCAGCTTGTCGAGAATATCAACATGGCGCATTGCAGACTCAACCAGCGCGTCTGAATTGGGCTCGCCATATTTGCGTTGCAAATCCCTTTCCAAGGAGCCGGCATTCACGCCAATCCGCAATGGGATATTTTTGTCGCGGGCTGCGTCAATAACAGCGCGTACCTTGTCCTCGCGTCCAATATTGCCCGGATTGATACGCAAGCAATCAACGCCGTACTCGGCTACTTTCAACGCGATTTTGTGATCAAAATGAATATCAGCAACCAGCGGCACATCCACTTGAGCACGTATTTTTCGAAAGGCTTCGGCCGCTTCCATACTGGGTACGGAAACTCTCACGATGTCGGCACAGGCTTTTTCGAGCTGTCGAATTTGTGCAACCGTGGCCTCTACATCGCAGGTCTCGGTATTCGTCATGCTCTGCACGGATATCGGTGCGTCACCGCCCACAGCAACTTTGCCCACCATAATTTGGCGGGATTTGCGGCGAATTATCGGAGACTCATGCTGCATGCTTATTCCTCGAGCTCAGCATCAGCCGCGGACAGGTCTTCAGCGTCCACAGCCATAGTGGCTATTTCAACATTCTCGGCAGCTTCGACTTTACTATCAGCTGCGATACCTTCTCTTGCTACAGGCCCTGAATCAGAAACGGCACTGTCATCGCTGTGGCTAGCGGCAAGTATTAAACTTACGCCAACCCAAATGACGCCCGCAGCCAGTATGGCGGCCAATACTTTGTGCGCGGGCTTAAGCTCGGCAAGCAGGGAATGCTCCCCCCGGGTTTTACTGCCACGAGAATGATGACTGATACCGTTATTGTGCGATGCACCCTTTAAGCGAACATCGGCAGCAGCTACCAGCGCGTCGGCATCCAAGCCCAGAAAGCGCGCATAACTTTTGACATAACCCCGGGTAAAAATACCGGCATTCATATTTTCGTAGCGATTGGCTTCGATCGCCTCAATATTCGTCAGCAGTAAATTAAGGCTATCAGCGACATCTTTTGTCGTTAGACCTGCCGCTTCGCGGGCCTGACGCAGGCTATCACCCGGTTCTTCTTTTTGAATCTCTATTTCGTTCACTTCCTGCTCCGTAGGCACACAGCCCTGTTGAGACTTCTGCTATTCAGCCTGCTGCTCTGCACTGTAGGCGCGATAGTCAAAATATTCACGAGATCGCGGATACAAATTCTTCAACGACAATGCATGACTTGCATGGGTATTTTTGTCGCCAAATTTGTCGGCCAAGCGGATGCCCAGCCAAAGGGCACTCGCATTCAGCTTGTCAACGCGTTTTCTGTATTCGTCATAATAGGCCTGCGACTGGGGGTAATCACCCACTTCGAACAGCGCCTTTGCCATTCCAAAAATGGCCGGCACGGAATTCTTGTCCATGAGATACGCACGCTTGTATGTTGCGACCGCTTCATTCGGCTTTTCAAGTTTGTCATAACAGCGACCAAGATTTAGAAACGCATTGAGCCGGCCTTCGTACAATACATCTTCCGCAACCTTGTTAAATTCCTTTGCTGCCTGTACATAGCGTTCCTGCTCGAACAGAAATACCGCGTAGTTGTTTCGCACTCGAGTATTTTTTGGTGCGTAACCTAAGGCTTTGTCATAGTGCTGTTCTGCCAGCTCAAGCTCACCCGTATTCTGGAACACCAAGGCTAAGCCCTCATGCGCTTCGGGATTTTTGGGGTCGGTTTCGATGGCATAACGCAAGTGGCGTTTGGCCGCTTCCCACTCGCCACGGCTGATGTAGGTTCTGGCTAACTGGCTGGAAATTTCCAGCGCTTTTTTCTCGTCTTTTTTATCCGCGTAGCGTGAATCAGTCGTGGTTACGCAGGCAGTCAGCAACGAAAGCATAAAGAGCAAAAGTAAACGAGAAAAACGGAGCCGTTCTTTCATGAATTGATCACCCATCAATTTACTACGCATCAAATGTTAACCAATTTTACGGATTGAACGGCTTCCGCGCGCAAAAGATGACGGGCACTTCGCTTCGTTCTATCGACCACTTGCCCTGCCAACTGTCCGCAGGCAGCGTCAATATCTTCACCGCGTGTTGTACGCACCGTGGTCACAAAACCGGCATCTGTCAACACCTGCCAAAAGCGGTTAACCGCATTTTTGCTCGGCCGTTGATATTCGGATAACGAAAACGGGTTGAAAGGAATCAGGTTAATCTTGCAGGGGAAGTCTTTCAACAGCGTTGCCAGTTCCAGTGCGTGCTCGCGCTGATCATTTACGCCGGCAATAAGGGTATATTCAACTGTCACAACCCTGTGAGTATCAGCTTGCTTGGCAATGTAGTGCCGGCAAGCCTCAATTAACTCTGCGATAGGATAACGACGGTTAACGGGCACCAGTTCACTACGAAGAGCATCGTTAGGTGCATGCAAGGAAATGGCCAGCGATACCTGCGACACTTCCGCCAGCTTATAAAGTGCCGGCACTACACCCGAGGTACTCAGAGTGACCCGGCGTTTGGAAATACCGTATCCGAGGTCGTCCATCATCAGGTCTGTGGCCGCAACCACATTGTCAAAGTTAAGCAGCGGCTCCCCCATGCCCATCATAACCACATTGGTCACAATGCGCTTCGTCGGTGAAGGAAAGCCGTCGTAGGACTGAATCGCCAGCCAAACCTGACCGATAATCTCGGCGGCGGTCAAATCACGCTGAAAACCCTGCTTGCCGGTAGCGCAAAAACTACAATCGAGACTGCAGCCCACTTGAGAGGAAACACACAAGGTGGCGCGGTCACCGTCGGGAATGAGGACCGTTTCGACAACATTGCCGCCGCCAACACCAATAGCCCACTTGCGTGTACCGTCTACGGAATCATGCTGGCTGATAACTTCGGGGGGGCGAATTTCGGCAAGCTCTTTCAAACGCTCACGCAAAGCCTTGCCGATGTCGGTCATGCCATCGAAGTCGGATACACCTCGATGATGTATCCACCTCATGATTTGCTGGGCGCGAAAAGGCTTTTCTCCCAGCGACACCAGGAACTCAACCATCTGTGCATGCGTCATCCCCAGCAGGTTGACTGGTGATGCGCTTTGAACTACAGCGGTCTCGCTCATGGTCTTTACCTTTACTTGCCGCGAATTACGCGCGCTCGCACAATTCGCTAGTCGCGAAAAAGAAGGCGATTTCGCGCGCAGCCGATTCGCTTGAGTCGGAACCGTGTACCGCATTGGCATCGATAGATTCGGCGAAATCTGCCCGGATCGTGCCAGGCTCAGCTTCTTTAGGGTTAGTTGCCCCCATCAGCTCACGGTTTTTAGCGATAGCGCCCTCACCTTCCAGCACTTGCACAGTCACCGGACCAGAGGTCATAAATTCAACCAGAGCGGGGAAAAACGGACGACCTTTGTGCTCAGCGTAAAAGCCTTCTGCCTGCTCGCGGCTAAGGCGCAACATTTTAGCGCCAATGATGCGCAATCCGGCTTTTTCGAAGCGGCTGTAGATCTCGCCAACCACGTTTTTAGCGACTGCATCAGGCTTGCTTATTGAAAGTGTACGCTCAACACCCATCTGTCATATTCTCCAGTAAAATCAATACATTTAAAAAAACCTGCCAAAGCGCAGGTTCCGTTAGAAAATCCCCTAATTATAAGCCTTTCAGGACTAAATGAATACGCCGCTTACAATTAATCTCCCTGAGGGATCAACCCGCCTTGCGGCCAGATTCGCGCAGCCTTTGCACTGCGCTACAAACCTGCCCTGCAGCGAAATCGACCTCCTCGGCAGTGGTGTAACGACCCAGACTGAAACGCACGGAGCTAAGCGCCAGGGACTCGCTGCGCCCGATGGCCCGCAATACATAGGACGGCTCCATTGTTGCCGAGGCACAGGCGGAGCCGGTCGACACCGCAAGATCTTTTAAGGCCATCAGCAGCGACTCCCCGTCCACATCAGCGAAACTGATATTCAAAATGCCCGGCCAGCCCTTATCGGCGCCATTGACCAGCAAACCGTCGAGTGTCTGCAATTGCGTGCAAAAACGCTTTCGCAACTGCTCCAAATGAGCCCTGTCCGCGGACATGCGTTGCTCCGCCAGCGCGGCGGCCGCGCCCAAACCGACTATCTGGTGGGTAGCCAGAGTGCCTGAACGCATTCCGCGCTCATGGCCACCGCCGTGAATCTGGGGCGCCAGCCGGCACTGGGAACGGCGCCTAACATAGAGCGCACCTATGCCTTTGGGTCCGTAACATTTATGAGCCGATACCGAGAGCAAATCCACCGCCAAATCCGCCAGATTGATAGGCAGCTTGCCGACGCTCTGGGCGGCATCAACATGAAAAAACGCCTGATGATTTGCACAGACGGCAGAGAGCGCAGCAATATCGTTGAGCGAGCCCAACTCGTTGTTTACATGCATCAGGCTGACCAGAATCGTGTCGTCACGCAGCGCGGCGGATAACTGTTCGGGCCTAATGCAGCCAAATTCATCCGGCTGCAGGAGAGTAAGCTCAAAACCCTGGGCTGCCAGCGCATCACAGCTGTCCAGCACCGCCTTGTGTTCGATGCAAGAGCTGATGATATGACGCCCGCGGTCAGCATAACTCGCGGCCACACCTTTAATTGCTAGGTTATTGGCTTCCGTTGCGCCGGAGGTCCACACGATTTCGCGACTATCCGCGCCGATCAAATCCGCCAGCTGGCGGCGTGCGTTTTCGACGGCCTCTTCAGCTTTCCAACCGAGCAGGTGCGAGCGCGATGCGGGATTGCCATAATTGCCCGCGCGCGTCAGACAGGCCATCATTTTTTCAGCGACGCCCTCGTCTACCGGTGTGGTTGCGGCATAATCCAGATAAACCGGTAATTGCATGCCCTCTCCTTTCGAATCTGTGCCGAGACTGATGCTCAATCGACCATTGTCATCGCGATTTGGTCCAACTCACGCGTGTGCTGGCGACTGGCAATCAGCTGAACTTCGCGTCGCGCGACCAAGCTCGCCAGGCTGATACCACTGAGAAATTGATGAATCTGTACGCTTAGATCTGTCCAGAGATGGTGGGTCAGACAAACTTCACCTTCCTGACAATTTGCCTCACCCGAACAGTTGGTAGCGTCGACACTCTCGTCAACGGCATCGATAATATCGGCTATATAGGTCAGCTCGGTAGCGCGTTCCAGACGATAGCCGCCACCCGGACCTCGTATGCTGGCCACCAGGCCCTTGCGCCGCAACTTGGCAAACAACTGTTCCAGATATGACAAGGAAATATGCTGGCGTGCCGAAATTTCAGACAGACTGACCGGCCCCTGATCACAATGCAAAGCAAGATCAAGCATAGCGGTTACCGCATAGCGTCCCTTGGTTGTTAAGCGCATATCACACCTCGCCCTGTTCGACGACTGTTGCATCCACCGCGCCACTCTTATGGCGCATCTGGTATTGGGTTGAAGTCAAAATGCCACGAAGTATATTGATTTCCATGTCGTCAGGTCGCGCGCGACTGTATAGGCGTCGCATACGGGTCATCAATTGCTTGGGGGCCCTGGGGTTAAGAAAACCCATCTCCAACAAGGTTTCTTCCAAATGTTCGAAATAGCGTTGCAGCTGTTCGATTGTCGCCGGAGGCTGATCCCACTCAGCCAGCGCATCATCGGTCAGATCATCACTGAGGTGCGTCATACGCAGCTCGTAACTGACGACCTGCACAGCCATTGCAAGATTCAAAGAACTGTATTCTTCGTCAGCCGGAATATTGAGGTGCAAATTGCAAAGTTGGAGCTCTTCGTTAGTCAGACCGCGATCTTCCCGGCCAAATACAAAAGCAACTTCATGTTTCGAAGCCTCGGCGTAGGCGCGCTGGGCGCAATGCCGCGGATCGAGCAATGGCCAGGGGATGGTTCGGCCACGTGCACTGGTACCGATCACCAAGCCGCATTCGGCTACCGCTTCTTCGAGGCTTGCACAAACTTGTGCACTCTCCAACACATCGTTCGCACTAGACGCACGCCAAGTCGCTTCATCGTGAGGAAATTTTTTCGGCTCAACCAGAACCAACTTGCTCAAGCCCATATTTTTCATGGCCCGGGCGACCGCGCCAATATTGCCCGGATGGGAGGTGTTCACCAATACAATACGAATATTATCAAGCGAGGTATTGTCTTTTGAGGATTTGCCTATTGGTAGTTTGCCCAGTGACATAAATTTTCACTCCGCCCCGGCTTTCGCAATATCGCGAATTCGCTGCACCATGGCGCGCAAACCATTGCCCCGCGCCGGACTCAAGTGAGACATCAGGTCCACCGATTCAAAATACGCCTCGATATCAAAATCCAGGATCTCCTGCGCGCCTTTATTGTTGTAAGCACTCAGAACAAGCCCCAACAAACCCTTTACTATAAAAGCATCGCTGTCGGCCAGAAAGTGATAGGCACCATCGCGCAGCTCGTGCTCTAACCACACTTGACTCTGGCAGCCACGAATCAAACGGTCGTCTGTTTTTAGCGCGTCCGGCATGGCTGGCAATTCCTTGCCGAGCTCAATGATGTACTTGTAGCGATCTTCCCAACTATCAAAAAAGCCCAGCGTCTCGACGATATCGTCGGCACTGATGGTACGACCAAAGGGATTTTCACTAACACCTACACTCATGTGCTGCTCACCTAGTAAAACATGCCGGTTTCAAGTTGCGCCTCTTCAGACATCATGTCGCGACTCCAGGGCGGATCAAATATCAGTTCGACCTCAACTTTCTTTACGTTGGGCACTTGCGCTACGCGATACTCAACGTCGCCAACCAGAACCGGCCCCATGCCACAGGCCGGCGCGGTAAGCGTCATATCGATGGCAACGCATTTACCGGCCTGATCGATATCCACCTTGTAAATAAGGCCAAGATTAACCAGGTCCACGGGGATTTCCGGATCAAAGACCGTTCGCAGGGCATCCCAAACCTGGGATTCCAGAATTTCGTCACCCTCGGGCTTTTCGAAATCAAGTACCTCGGGTTCAAAACCCAGCGCCGCTGCGTCGGTGCCGTCAACGCGCACCATGTTGCCATTCCAGGTCACCGTGTAATTACCGCCGAGCGACTGGGTGATGGTGATAAAGGTATCTTTCGGAATTGTCACTGGCGTACCAACCGGTACGATGCGGCCAGGGCAATCGGTGACCGTTGCCACCATTCTCCGCTCTACCATTGAACGGTCCTCAATTAATGCTGAAACTTTCACCGCAGCCGCACTCGTCGGCTACGTTGGGATTAATGAACTTGAGAGTACGATTCAAGCCCTCTTTGGTGTAATCGATTTGAGTGCCACGCACCATGCCCATGGCCTGACTCGACACAAGCAGTCGCACGCCATTTTCAAGGGCAATCTCCACGTCTTCGGTTTCGCCCTGATCGACGATATCAATGACATATTTGTAACCGGTACAGCCACTCTCTTTTACGGAAAGGCGAACGACAGCACCGTCGCGCCCTTCGAGCTGCTTGCGAAAATGTGCCTGAGCCGCCTCGGTCACCGTGACGGCTTGCTGCGGTACAAAGGTTTCAACACTCATTCGGTCAACTCCTGACGTCCTTCTTGCGTTCATCAGTCTCGGACTGATTTACATTCACTTATCTTTGACTGACTCACATCAGTAAAGTTTTGGCTTTTTCCAGCGCCGCAAACAATTTATCGACATCGTCGCGGGTGTTATACAAGGCAAACGACGCTCTGGCAGTTCCGGGAATACCAAACTGCTTCATAATCGGTTGCGCACAGTGATCGCCTGTCCGCACCGCGACGCCCTGCTGGTCCAGCAACATACCGATATCCGCAGGATGCACGCCGTCCAACAAAAAACTAAAGGCGCCTGCAATCTGTCTGGCGCAGCCCACGCGACGCAAACCCTCAAATGTCGCCGCGCGTTCATGGGCGTAGGCCAGCAGTTCCTTCTCGTAAATCGCAACCGCCGCGCGATCCAATGTCGTTAAATAATCGACTGCTGCACCCATGCCAATCGCACCGGCAATATTGGGCGTGCCCGCTTCAAACCTGTAGGGCAGTTCATTAAAGGTAGTACCAGCGAAACTAACCACTTTAATCATCTCGCCGCCACCCTGATAGGGAGGCATCGCGTCCAGCAATTCGGCTTTACCGTAGAGGGTGCCGATGCCGGTCGGACCGTACATCTTGTGACCTGAAAAAGCATAAAAGTCACAATCAAGTGCCTGCACATCCACCTCAAAATGCGGCACACCTTGCGCACCATCGATCAAAACCCTGGCACCTGCGCCATGGGCCAGCGCAATGATGTCGGCGATCGGGTTAACAGTGCCCAGCGCATTGGATACGTGGCCCACTGCAACAATTTTGACGCGTTCGTCCAATAAAGCCCTATAAGCTTGCATGTCGATTTCGCCTTCGGCAGAAACCGGTATGGCGATGACCTGCGCTCCGCAAACTTCCGCAACCATCTGCCAGGGCACGATATTGGAGTGGTGCTCCATGGCCGAGACCAGCACCTTGTCGCCGGCGCCCAGAACCGAGCGAGCATAACTACTGGCAACCAGATTGATCGCCTCGGTAGTGCCACGGGTCCAGATTATTTCGTCGCTGCTAGCGGCATTGATAAAGGCCTGAACTTTCTTACGCGCCCGCTCAAAAGCGATCGTCGCTCGATCACTTAAGGCGTGCGCACCGCGATGCACATTGGAATTGTCGCGCTCGTAATAGGACGACAATGCGTCAATAACCGATTGTGGCTTTTGGGTGGTTGCCGCGTTATCCAAATACACCAGCGGCGCGCCGTTAACTTCCTGCGCCAGCGCGGGAAAATCCTTGCGCGCAGCTTCCGCATCGAATCCGCTCGCCTTTTCCAGCGCTACTTCGCTCATGCGCTACTCCGCGTGCGATCAAACTTTTTCACAAACAAAGTCGACACCCGCGGCGTTAAATAATCACGAATAACACTGTGGGGTATCTGTTCCAAGAGCTCATTAATAAAGCCAAAGCTGAGCATCACTTCCGCCCGCTCACGATCAAGGCCGCGACTCTGCAAGTAATACAGTGATTTTTCGTCTAGGCGAGCAATGGTCGCACCGTGGCTGCACTTGACGTCGTCAGCGTAGATTTCCAGCTCGGGCTTGGTGTCGATTTCCGCTTCATGGGAGGTGAGCAGGTTTTTATTGCTCAAGTCTGCAACCGTTTTCTGCGCCTGCGGGTGAATGTGAATCCGGCCGTTAAAAACTGCCTTGCCGCTGTCACCAATAACGCCGCGAAACACTTCGTGGGTTGTACAGTTGGGGACACGATGCTCTATGCAGGTATGAAAATCTACCAGATGTTTATTGTGAGGCAGATAGATGCCCTGAATGCCGCAATGCGCGCCCTCACCACGATGATTTACCACCACATCACTGCGCTGCAAGGCACTGCCCATGCTCATCATAAAACTGTTAAAGGTGGAGTCGCGATCGAGATTGACGTGCATACCACTAATATGGAGCGCGTGCTCTTCCTGCAGATGAAGCTGGTAATGCGTTAGTCGCGAATTCGCATCAAGCTGCACTTCGGTAAGTGCATTACCAAAACTGTTTTGAGCTTCGCTACTGCTACTGTAGTGCTCGACTATACTGGCTTCGGCGTTACTTTCCAGATGCACCAGTACACGCTGATTGACGGAAAAACTACTGGCCTGCGCAGTGCTGATATGGTGAATATAAATGGGTTGCTTGAGCACAGTGTTTGCAGCCACGCGGATATAAATACCTTCGTGCAGCCAGGCTTCGTTGAGCGCCGCAAACAGATGATTGTCGCTCTCGGAAATGGTACCCAGCTTGGCCAAGATCGCCTTCTGTTGAGCTTCGTCAGCATCGCTAAAACGACAGCACTCAAGTCCCTGCGGCCACTGCTGGCTGGAATGTGCGGAAGAAAAGACGCCGTTTATAAAAACCACGGAGCAATCTTCCAAACCGGGAATGGCATTCGGCTCGGCTATCTCTACCAGCTGCTGCGGCTGTGGCCAATGCAGGTAGGCACCCGCCTCCAGCGATTGCAAACTGGTGTATTTCCAGTTTTCGGTTTTGCGCGTAGGAAAAGGCGTAACCTTCCAACGTTCGCGACCGCGCCTGTTCAGTGGCTCTAGCCAAGACAAGCCTTGGCTTGGCTGTAAGTCTGTCGCTTTCTTTGAAAATGCTGTCATCACGCAACCTCTTGTGTGATCCAGCCGTAGCCTTTTTCTTCCAGCTCCAGCGCCAGCGAGCGATCACCGGATTTAATGATACGTCCGCCCGACAAGACATGCACAAAATCAGGCTGAATGTAAGTCAGCAGGCGCTGATAATGAGTGACCAGAATGAACGCACGATCCGGAGAACGCATGGCATTCACACCGTCGGCCACAACCTGTAGGGCGTCGATATCCAAACCCGAATCGGTTTCATCCATTACGCAGAGGCTAGGCTCGAGCAACATCATCTGCATCAACTCATTGCGCTTTTTCTCACCACCGGAAAAGCCTTCGTTGACACCGCGTTTAAGAAACTGGGGGTCAAGATCTACGATCTTGCTCTTCTCGCGTGCCAGCTTCATAAACTGAACAGAATCGATAGGCTCCAGACCGCGGTGAGCGCGCACGGCATCGACAGAGGTTTTCAAAAATTCCATATTGCTGACACCCGGAATTTCCACCGGATATTGAAAGGCTAGAAACAGTCCTTCCCGTGCCCGTTCTTCGGTGGCCATCGCTAACAAATCTTTGCCAGCAAAAGTTGCGCTACCCGCTGTAGCCTCGTAGCCTTCACGACCCGCCAGCACATGTCCGAGGGTGCTTTTACCGGAACCGTTGGGGCCCATAATGGCATGCACTTCTCCCGGTTTCACATCGAGGGACAAGCCTTTCAAAATTTCTTTTTCACCTACCTTGGCGCGCAGGTCTTTAATAGACAACATTGACTCAAATTCTCCGGATGACTTTGTTTATATCGGTGCATGTTTGTAAAGATTCAGCTTGATTCTGCGACAGCACGAAAGCGCGTACTTAACCCACCGAACCTTCGAGGCTGACTTCCAGTAATTTGCCGGCTTCGACCGCAAACTCCATGGGAAGCTCTTTGAATACTTCCTTACAGAATCCGTTAACAATGAGAGATACCGCCTTTTCCGGGTCTAAACCGCGTTGCCGGCAGAGATACATCTGATCGTCACTTACCTTGGAGGTGGTGGCTTCATGCTCGACCACGGCACTGGGGTTGCGGCTTTCAATATAAGGGAAGGTGTGGGCGCCACTGCGATCACCAATTAACAGCGAGTCGCACTGGGTGTAATTACGTGCGCCTTCGGCGCGCTGACTCATACGTACCAGCCCGCGATAGGCGTTCTGGCTGTTACCCGCCGAAATACCTTTGGAGATGATGGTAGAGCGGGTGTTTTTACCCATGTGAATCATCTTTGTGCCGGTATCGGCCTGCTGGTAATTATTGGTCAAGGCGACCGAATAGAATTCACCAATGCTGTTGTCACCGCGCAGAACAACACTGGGATATTTCCAGGTTACCGCCGAACCCGTTTCTACCTGAGTCCAGGAGATCTTGGCATTGGTATGACACACGCCACGCTTGGTCACAAAATTATAGATGCCGCCCTTGCCCTCTGAATCGCCGGGATACCAGTTCTGAACAGTCGAATACTTAATTTGAGCATCATCTAAAGCGACCAGCTCAACGACCGCAGCATGCAGCTGGTTTTCATCGCGCATCGGCGCCGTACAGCCTTCCAGATAGCTGACATGGCTGCCTTCTTCGGCAATGATCAAGGTTCGCTCAAACTGACCGGTTTTGGCTTCGTTGATGCGGAAATAGGTCGACAATTCCATCGGGCAGCGCACGCCCTTGGGGATATAGACAAAGGAGCCATCGCTGAACACCGCACTGTTCAAGGCCGCAAAAAAGTTGTCCTTGCGCGGCACTACACTGCCCAGATACTTCTTAACGAGTTCCGGATATTCGTGCACCGCTTCAGAAATCGAACAGAATATAACGCCAGCTTCGAGTAATTTAGCGCGGAAAGTCGTACCCACGGATACCGAGTCGAAAACTACATCGACCGCAACACCGGCCAGCACTTCCTGCTCGTGCAGGGGAATACCGAGCTTCTCATAGGTTCGCAGCAGCTCAGGATCAACCTCATCCAGACTCTTGGGCTTGTCTTCCATGCTCTTGGGCGCAGAAAAATAGGACAGGGCCTGAAAATCCACTTTCGGGTATTTCACATGGGCCCAGTCAGGCTCGCTCATTTCCAGCCAGTCGCGATAAGCCTTGAGGCGCCAATCCAGCAACCATTCGGGCTCGCCTTTTTTGCCGGAAATAAAGCGAATCACGCCCTCATCCAGCCCTGGAGCCAGAGTATCGGACTCAACATCAGTGTAAAAACCGGCTGCGTAGTCGTTTTTCAGCAGTGAGTCGATGTGTGCCTGTTCGCCTTGAGACATAGTTAAAAACCTGAAAATCTTTAGAAATCAAATGGCTAGAGTATATCGCACTCCAAGCCATACATCGTGAAGTCGCGACCGAAAAGCCGCGAACACAGGCCGTATTTTGACAAACCTTAGTAAAATACTCAACTATTATGCAAAATGCGGATGCGCATTATAACAGCTGAATTATTCTTGGGGGGACCAATGCAGGCGCCAACCCGCCACAGGGGCCTCTGCGGCCGAATCCGGGCTTGTAAATCCTTCGCAAATCCAAACATCGGCCACCGCAGCGAGCTCGTCACGGACATAGAGCAATGGCAGACGATCTCGCCGCCAAGGCGCAATGTGATATTCCTGTAACAGCTTTTTCAGACTCCGGGAGTGAGCGCGCCCGGCAGGCTGGCAGCGTTCTCCACCCTGACGCAGCCGGACGACAACCTTGTCAGCAAATAGGCCACCTTGCTCGCAGGTTTCGGCGCGCAGGCAGCCGGCCCCCGGAATCACTAGGGGCTGCTTGAAATCCCAGCTCTGCTCGAAATCGGCGTTAAAATCAGCCAGCTCGGTGATATAGAGCCGCTCCCTAAATCTTCTTAACTGCATGCCGTCCAATTCAAAGAGTGGCTCGGCGTCCTGTGCCGAAAACACCACATCCCTTTGGATAGCCTCCAATTGCGCCTCACTGGGGCGCAAGCCAAAGCCGGAAAGCCAATGACGAATAGTCACCTTGCGATCGGGTTCGGCCATAGCTCGCAGGGGAATCAGCTCCAGTTTGGTATTAGCCGACTCATTACCCAGGCTTATCGCATCCGAGTAGTCGCGCACCCTGCCGGAATGAAACTGGCCTGCAAGCCGGGAAAAGCGCCCCACTGTTTGCCGATAAGCGGGCCAGCGCTCAGCGATCAAGGGCAGAACGCGCTGGCGCAAATAATTTCTATCGAAACGCTCGTCGGCATTGCTGGGGTCTTCTACCCAACGCAGGTGGTTTTCCTCAGCGTACGACTCAAGCGCCGAGCGCGGCAAAGACAGCAAGGGTCTCAGTAATTCAGCCGCAGCCAAGGGTCTATGCTCAGGGATGCCTTGCATACCATCCATACCGGTGCCGCGCAATAATCGCAGGAACAAGGTTTCAACTTGATCATCAAGATGATGGCCCTGCAGCAGCAAATCACCACTATCCAGAAATTCGGAAAAAGCCTGATAACGGGCCTCCCGGGCGGCCGCCTCGGGCCCGGCACCGGCATTCACGCTAACGCGCAACGCTGAGAAGGAAATAGCGAGTTCACCGCATAGCGACTCGCAATGTTGCAACCACTGCTCGGCCCGGGCCTGTAAACCGTGATGAACATGAAGAGCGCAAAGCCTCGGACGCGACTCCATTGCCGCCAATGCGTGTAGCAAAACCGTAGAATCGAGGCCACCGCTCAGCGCGACAACCCAGCGCTTGCGGTCTTTATAGGGGGTCAAAACGGACTGGAGAGTCTGCGCCAGCGTCATCGCAAGCTCTCCGCTCTAGTTGGGGGCCCGATCAGGCATTGCCGTATGACATCAGGCGCTCGTAGCGTCGAGCAAGCAATTCATCCAGATCTTGCGACTGTAAATCCTCGAGCTGGGCCAGCAAGTGCTTCTTCAGGCGCTCCGCCATCAGGTCGATGTTCCGGTGGGCGCCGCCCAAGGGCTCGGGAATGGTCGCATCGACAATGCCAAGCTCCTCAAGGATGGTGGACGTGAGACCCATGGCCTCCGCCGCATCCGGTGCCTTATCCGTTGTCTTCCAGATGATATTCGCGCAGCCTTCCGGCGAGATAACAAAGTAGGTTGAGTACTGCAGCATGGCCAGGTGGTCACCAACGCCAATACCAATGGCGCCACCCGAACTGCCCTCACCGACAACTACACAAATGATTGGCGTTTTTAGGCGCGACATAACGGCCAGGTTCTGGGCAATGGCCTCGCTGATACCGCGCTCTTCACTGTCGATACCGGGGTATGCTCCGGGAGTATCGATCAGAGTAATAACCGGCATTTTAAAACGCTCGGCCAGCTCCATCAGGCGCAGGGCCTTGCGATATCCTTCAGGCTTGGGCATACCAAAATTACGACGCACCTTTTCCTGCACGCCACGGCCCTTCTCCTGACCAATCACCATGACCGGAATACCATCAAGTCTCGCGATACCGCCAATAATGGCCTTGTCGTCACCGAAATGGCGATCACCGTGCAATTCGTCAAAATCGTCAAACACGCGTGAAATATAATCGAGGGTATAAGGGCGCATCGGGTGGCGCGCGACCTTGACGATATCCCAGGGCGTTAAGGAGCTGAATATCTTCTCGGTCAGCTTCACACTTTTCTCGCGGAGCTTGTTAATTTCCTCCGAGATATTCAGTTCATTATCATTGCCAACCAGCTGGAGCTCCTCAATCTTCATCTCCAGTTCGGCTATAGGCTGTTCAAATTCGAGGTAGTTTGGATTCATTCCCGCTACTTTTTGGTCGCTAGTGAGTTAACACTGAACACTTATTTTTTCTTTAAAAACAAGGCTCAAGAGCCGCCCATTATACGTTAATCATAATCGATGACCACGTTATTTATGCCACAGTCGTCACGCAATCGAGTGATCAACTCGTCATTCGGGCGCACATACCAATTCTCGCCAAGCTGTATATCCGCCGTACATTCCTCGCGGCGGTAGGCTATTACGACCGGACAATTACCGCCGCGAGCGTGATTCAAGTGCGATTTAATCCGCTGTACAAATTGATCTGCCAAGCTGGATGAATCCAGCAAGAGCCTCAAACGGCGAGCCCGAATTTCCCTGGCCTCGTCAATAGTCATCAAGCTATCAACCGACATTTTCAGGCCACCGGTATAATCGTCGGGGGTAACCTTACCCTCCACCACCAGAATTTCGTCTTTGCCGAGCTTGTCCCTGCTGGCCTGAAATATTTCCGAATACAGCGCAACGTCAATGCGGGCAGAGCGATCATCCAGCGTAACAATGGCCATATCCCCGCGCCGTGTTTTAATCGCGCGCATGGACACCACCAAACCGGCAACTTTTTGTTGTTTGTGGTTATCCGGCTTAAGATCAACAATGCGCTTTTGAACGAACTGGCGTAATTCCTTTTCGTAGTCATCAATCGGGTGGCCGGTCACGAACAGGCCGAGTGTGTCTTTTTCACCTTGCAGGCGATCTCGTGTATTCCAGGGCCTTACCTTCCGGAAATCGGCGTAGACGTCGCCCTCTTCGGAAGTAAAACTCTCGCCAAATAAATCGAGCATACCGGCATCAGCATTTTTGGCACTTTGCTCGGCGGCCTTAACGGCCTCGCCCATACTGGCCATCAAAACCGCACGATCTTCACCTAGTTCGTCGAAAGCGCCCGCCCGAATAAGTGCTTCCAGCGCGCGCTTGTTGACCTTGCGCGGATCGGTTCGAATACAGAAGTCAAACAGGTCTTTAAAGGGGCCGCCCTGCTGGCGCGCGGCAATTAAATTTTCTACGGGGCCTTCGCCCAAGCCCTTAATGGCACCCAGGCCGTAAATAATTTCGCCCTTGTCGTTGACCGAAAACTTGTACTCACCCTCGTTAACGTCCGGAAGTTTCAAAGGTAACTTCATCGCACGGCATTCTTCGATAAAGATTACGATCTTGTCGGTATTGTCCAATTCCGAACTCATGACCGCAGCCATAAATTCCGCCGGATAATGCGCCTTCAACCAGGCAGTCTGGTATGAAACCAGGGCATAGGCAGCCGAATGCGATTTGTTAAAACCGTAACCGGCAAATTTTTCCATCAGGTCGAAAATATTGGACGCCAAATTGGCATCAAAACCTTTTTCAGCCGCACCGGCCTGAAACAAATCGCGCTGTTTTGCCATTTCTTCCGGCTTCTTCTTACCCATTGCGCGACGCAAAAGGTCAGCGCCACCCAGAGTGTAACCACCCATTTCCTGAGCGATCTGCATTACCTGTTCCTGGTAAAGAATAATACCGTAGGTAGGCTCCAGAATTGGCTTGAGACATTCGTGCTGGTATTGCGGGTGCGGATAGGACGGCTGCTCGCGCCCGTGCTTACGGTTGATGAAGTCGTCCACCATGCCCGACTGCAAAGGCCCCGGACGAAACAGCGCGACCAGTGCGATAATATCTTCAAACCTGTCCGGCAGAAGGCGCTTGATCAGGTCTTTCATACCGCGTGATTCAAGCTGGAAAACTGCGGTGGTCTCCGCCCGTTTCAGCAAATTGAACGAAGCTTCGTCTTCCAGCGGAATCGCCATAATATCGAGCGCTTCTTCACCGGCTTTCTCGCGCTTGCGATTGATAATTTCCAGCGCCCAATCAATGATGGTGAGCGTGCGCAGGCCAAGAAAGTCAAACTTGACCAAGCCGGCATCTTCGACATCGTTTTTGTCGTACTGGGTAACAAGACCGGCACCGCTTTCGTCGCAATATAGCGGCGAAAAGTCGGTGAGCCTCGAGGGGGCAATAACAACCCCGCCCGCATGTTTTCCCACGCCGCGGGTTATACCCTCCAGTTTGACGGCCATTTCCCAGATTTCCCTGCCGGCCTCATCGCCATCAAGGTACTCTCGCAGCTGTTCTTCGGCTTCTATGGCTTTGTCGAGGGTCATGCCCACTTCGAAGGGAATAAGTTTGGATAACTTATCCCCGACCATATAGGGCTTACCCTGTACCCGTGCCACGTCCCGCACGACAGCCTTAGCCGCCATCGTGCCAAAGGTGATGATCTGGCTGACTGCCTCCCGCCCATAGTGGTCCGCCACATAGGAAATAACCCGGTCGCGACCCTCCATACAAAAATCGACATCAAAGTCCGGCATCGACACCCGCTCGGGATTCAAAAAGCGCTCGAACAGCAGGTCGTATTCAATGGGGTCCAGATCTGTAATATTCAGCGAATATGCGACCAGTGAGCCAGCACCCGAACCGCGACCGGGGCCCACCGGAATACCGTGATCCTTCGCCCACTGAATAAAGTCCATAACGATAAGAAAGTAACCGGGGAAACCCATTTGCAGGATAATCGTCAGTTCAAAATCCAGACGATCCCGATAAAGCTTTTGTTTTTCAGGAAAATCCGGAGCGTTCACGTCAAATAAAAATTCAAGACGTTTATCCAGACCATCGTGCGAGAGCTTGCGGAAAAACTCGTCTTGCGTCATCCCTTTGGGAATGGGGTACTCGGGCAAATAGTATTTTCCCAGCTCCAGCTCGACATTGCAGCGCTTGGCAATTTCCACCGTATTTTCCAGCGCCTCAGGAATATCTGAAAACAATTCCGCCATTTCCTGTGGCGTGCGCAAATATTGCTGGTCGCTGTATCGGCGTGGCCGTCTGGGGTCGTCCAGGGTTCGGCCTTCAGAAATACATACGCGGGTTTCGTGAGCTTCAAATTCGTCGGTCTCAAGAAACTGAACATCGTTAGTCGCCACCACAGGGCAGGCACATTCGAGAGCAAGTTCAACGGCCGCGTGCAAATAGTCTTCTTCATATTCCCGACTGGTTCGCTGCAACTCGAGGTAGTAACAATCCGGAAACTCCTGCTGCCAGCGTTGCAGCCTGGCTTTTGCTTGCTCTTGCTTGCCCGCTAATAAAAACTGACCGACATCACCTTCGCGTCCACCTGAAAGCAGGATTAGCCCTTCTCTGTGGTCTGCCAGCCAGCTGCGATGAAGGTAGGGCTTACCCTGTTGCTGACCTTCCTGATAAGCTTTTGAAATCAATAAACGTAAATTGGCATAGCCCTCATTACTGCGCGCCAGAATCACCAACTGGCTAACGTGGTCCGGAT
This sequence comes from Litorivivens sp., assembly GCA_041625575.1. GTDB lineage: Bacteria > Pseudomonadota > Gammaproteobacteria > Pseudomonadales > Spongiibacteraceae > Litorivivens. The sequence goes on along the minus strand of JBFJTG010000001.1, from coordinate 73,301 downwards.
CCTCGTCGTCCCTAAGTACAAAATCTGCGCCGTATATAGGTTTTATACCAGCGCCATAGCAGGCTTTATGAAACTTGATCAGGGCAAAAAAATTGGCGCGATCTGTCAGTGCAACGGCTGGCATGCCCTGCCCGGCCACGGCCTTTACCAATGGCTTGATGCGGACAATACCGTCAGAGAGGGAGTACTCGGAATGCACCCGCAGGTGAACAAACTCAGGCACTATATCTGCCGTGTGCTCAGTTGACATCCCAGCCTCTGTCTCGGCCACTAGATATTCTCCTCAAGAATTTTTCGCACCGGCGCGTAGGACTGTCGGTGAAATGGCGTCACGCCGTGCTCACGTAAAGCCTGCATATGAACTTTGGTCGGATAGCCCTTATGCTGGGCAAATCCATACTCGGGGTAATCCGCCGCGAGTGCATCCATTTCCGCATCGCGGGTTACTTTGGCAAGTATAGAAGCCGCTGCAATACAGGCGTAGCGACTATCCCCCTTTACGATTGCCTTGGCCTGATACAGCCACTCGGGTAGTTTATTTCCATCAACCAGAACATAGTCAGGCTGAACCCTCAGGGTTTCGACGGCCCGCTTCATAGCCAACAAACTGGCTTGCAGAATATTGATACTGTCAATTTCAATGATAGAGGCGCGGGCAACGCTGAAGCTTAGCGCTTTCTCACGAATTTCGTCCGCGAGCAGCAGCCTCTTTTTTTCTGTCAGTTTTTTTGAATCATTCAAACCGGCAATGGGCCGATCCGGATCAAGAATAACGGCGGCGGTCACCACGTCGCCCGCCAAAGGGCCGCGACCCACTTCGTCAACACCGGCTGTTAGTACGGGAAACTCAAAAGTATCAAATAAATCATCCATTGCGGCACTCCAGCAGATCCCAGACCGCAGCCGCTGCGGTATCGCTGGCCTTTAAGGCAATATCCCGATGGAGGGCGGTAAAGCGCTCCTTGATCTCGGCCACGGATTCCCCTCCACGCAAGCGCTCAGTCAATAGCGGCCCCAAAATCTCGGGCCGCACATCATCCTGTATGACTTCCGGCACCAAAGCCTCGTTTGCCAGCAGGTTGGGCAAGGAAATGTAAGGGGTTTTTACCAGCCGCGAAAGAATCATATAACTGATGCCACCCATACGGTAGGCAACCACCATCGGCCGTTTTAACAGCATGGCCTCTAGGCTGGTAGTACCCGAGGCCATCAGCACGGCATCAGCCGCAGCCATGACCTCACGGGAGCAACCATCGACCAGACGCACCGGAGTATTGCGTCCAGCCAGCAGTGTCTCGAGCTGGGCGCGACGCTCATTATTTGCTGCGGGAATGAGACACTCCAAAGCAGGGAATTCCCGCCGCAGCCAATCCACTGTATCGAGAAACGCGGGGGCCAAATGATTGACTTCGCCTCCACGGCTGCCCGGCAATACCGCCAGTACCAGCGCCGATTCATCAACACCCAGAAATTCGCGCGCGCTTGAACGTTGATCCTCTAGCGGAATTTGATCCGCGAGAGGATGCCCGACAAACTTAACCGGCACCTGATGCGCTGTGTAAAAATCAGCTTCAAAAGGCAATAGCGTCAACATTAAATCCACGGTTCGCGCGATGGTTTTTATTCGGCCGCGGCGCCAGGCCCACACGGACGGGCTGACGTAATGCACGGTTTTTACTCCGCGCTGACGCAGGCTGGCTTCAATGTTGAGCGTAAAATCTGGAGAATCGATACCAATAAACAGATCGCAATTCTGGCTGAACTGGGCCTTCAATGCGGCGCGCATTCTTAGCAATTCGGGGAGTCGCTTTAGCGGCTCGGTAAGCCCCATGACCGACAGCCGATCCATGGGGTAAGCACTGTGAAAGCCGGCGGCAAGCATGCGCGGCCCGCCAACGCCCTCGAAGCGCACATCAGCGTTGAATTTCGCTGCCCGGGTTTGCAGCGCCTGAATCAGGCCGGCGCCGAGAATATCCCCTGAGGCTTCACCGGCAACCATTCCGATGCGTAAAGATCGTTTAGCCATGTGCTCCAGCGATTTCTTATTAGTGCGTAGATCGGGCGGAAACCAGCGCTGCCAGCTCCGGCCTGCGGGCGTGAATGCGGGACTAAACCTGGCGGACTTCCACCCGACTGTTATCCCACAATATAAATTTTTTCGCGAGCGATACCCTTAGCGAACTATACCTCGTGAAGACTGCCGAACCGAGTCGATCAGCATTTGCACTTCCGGTGCGGTCACGGCAATGTCAGCCATGGCCTCGAGCGCCTCATCCACCGTCAGGCCCTGCCGGTACAGGATTTTATAGGCGCGACGAATGGCTGCGATCGCCTCGGCGCTAAAACCACGACGCTTAAGTCCTTCAACATTAATACCTTTTGCTTCACCAGGGTTACCGGTTACCGTCACGTAGGCCGGAATATCTTTCCCTACTGCGGCCCCCATGCCCATGAAGCTATGCGCCCCTAATTTGCAGTACTGATGCACCAAAGCATAACCGGCAAGAATCGACCAATCACCCAAGACAACGTGACCAGCCAATGCAGAATTATTCACCATAATGCAGTGATTACCGATCACCGAGTCGTGGCCCACATGGGAATACGCCATAAACAAATTATTGTTGCCGATGGTCGTTTCAGCACGGTCCTGCACGGTCCCGCGATGAATGGTCACACCTTCGCGGAAGACGTTGTTGTCACCAACCACCAAAAAAGTTTCTTCGCCCTGATATTTCAGGTCGGGCGTGTCATCCCCTATCGTGGAAAATTGATAGATCTTGTTTCCTCGGCCCATGCGAGTAGGCCCCTTAAGCACAACATGCGAGGCAATCACACAGTCGTCGCCAATTTCGACACTGGGACCAACGATGGTCCAGGGGCCGATCTCGACGTTATCGCCAATCTTCGCAGTCGGATCAATGATTGCGCGAGGGTCTATCATATCTAGCGTGCCTTATCAGCGCAGAGTATTGTCGCCGTGCAGGCCAGCGTATCCTCAACATAGGAGCGACATTCAAATTTCCAGATGCCTCGCCGATCATTCACATAATCGATTTTCATTACCAGCCGATCTCCGGGCACCACGGGTCGCTTAAAGCGAACATTGTCGACACCCGCGAACATATAAATAGAACCGTCTGAGGGCTTTTTATTCATGGTTTTAAAACCGAGAATACCCGCCGCTTGCGCCATAGCTTCAATAATCAGGACACCGGGAAAAATCGGCATGTCCGGAAAGTGACCATTAAAAATAGCCTCGTTGACGGTGATATTCTTATAGGCAGTTATTGATTTCCCAAGCTCGATTTCGGTAACACGATCAACCAGCAAGAAGGGGTAGCGGTGCGGGAGGTACTCCCGAATTTCATTGACATCCATCAGCATGAAAATTTATTTCCCAGGGTTCTGATTAAGGACTTCGTCCAGTTTTTTCTCCATCGCGGCCAAGCGCTTATTCAGCGTATCCAGTTGCGAAAACCGCACTGCACTTTTGCGCCAATCACTTGTCGGCATAAGGGGCGTACCCGACGAATAGGACGCACCCTCTTCCAGAATGGATTTAGTGACCAGCGTACAGGAGGTAATATGTACCCGGTCGGCCACCGTTAGATGACCGAGTATACCGGCACCACCACCCACTGTGCAGTTGCGGCCAACCACCGAACTACCCGCAACGCCGGCACGACCAGCAAACGCCGAACCGTCACCGATCACAACGTTGTGCGCAATCAACACCTGACTGTCCAAAATAACGTCGTTACCGATGACCGTATCATCTAACGCGCCGCGGTCAATGGTCGATCCCGAACCAATCTCAACGCGATCGCCAATACGGACAGAACCCAACTGAAAGACTTTTGTCCAGGCAGCACCGTTAGGTGCAAAACCGAAGCCATCGGCGCCAATCACGACACCGGAATGTATGCGCGCATCGTCGCCAATAGAGACCTTATGGTAAACACTGACGTTGGGGAAAAGTACGCAGCGCTCACCGAGCTGTGCGCCATCACCGATCACGACACCGGCATGCAAAACGCTGCCCGCGCCAATGCTCACGTCCTCGCCAATGACAACATTAGGACCGACGGCCACATCATCACCCAGCTTTGCCGAAGACGCGATAGTGGCGGTGTGATGAACCCCCGCGATAACTGGTGCATCGTCGAATAATGCACTGGCTTTGGCAAAAGCCAAATAGGGGTTATCGCATAACAGGGCCGGAAGCCCCGTGCTGTCCGCCATTGAGCGATGCAAGATCACTGCGCTGGCAGCGGTAGCGGCAAGCTGTTTCTGGTATTTGGGATTGGCAAGAAAGCTTAGCTCCCCTGCCCCGGCGTTGGCAAGAGTTGCCAAACCGCGGATTTCCAGAGAACTGTCCCCAACGCAATCCAGCTGCAACATTTCCGCCAGCTCGCCCAGCGTGAAGCGTGAGGACATACTCATGGATTACTTGGCCTGATTGATCTTATCAGTAACCTTGGCCGTTATATTGTAGTCATTGGTGACGTGCAATGTGGCCTTCGCATCAAGGATCATGCCGATCTTGTCGTCCTTGATCATTTTGTTAACAACTTCCTGTAGCTTTGGGCCCAGCTCCTGAACAACGTCTTGCATCAGTTTTTGCTCGGACGCTTTCAGCTTGCGGTAAACATGCTCAATGTCAGCGCGCTTCTCACTGATTTTTTCAGTTTGCGCTTTCATTTGTTCCTGACTCATCACCGCACTGTCTTTTTTCAGCTTGGCAACCAAGTCGTTGTGCTCTTCCTGAAGCTTCTCAACTTCCTTGATATTAGCCTTGAACTCCTTCTGCTCACGCATTGCTTTTAAGCGCTCTTGCGCAACATCACTGTTCAATATCGCCGCTTGCACGTCCAGTACGGCAATTTTTTCCGCCGCCAATGATAGACCCGCCGTCATAGTAAGCAGCGCGGCAGCCAAGGCTTTATTCAGTTTCAACACAGTATTTCTCCCGAGTTAACTCGTCAGGTAATTAAAAGGTACGTCCCAGCGAAAACTGGAACACTTCGGTATCGTCAATGGCTTCGTCGTTCAGTGCACGAGCCAGGCTAAATGTCAGCGGTCCCATGCCGGTGATCCAGGTCAAACCGAATCCGGCAGAATATCTTAGATCAGACAAATGCAAAGTGGTGCAGTTTAGCTGGCTAGAGCGACAGCTGGTACTGAACACGTTACCCGCATCAAAGAAAAAGCCCGAGCGAACTGAGCGCTGGTCTTTGACAAAGGGCAGAGGCACCAGTAATTCAATGCTGGTTTCAACCAGCACATTACCACCGAAAGGATCTGTTTCAAACTCGAAGGGACTGGCAACCAGCTTATTCGTTGCCGGATCAAGTACGTAGGCAACCGTCGGCGACAAGGCTGTGGCATTACCCGTAGCGTTAATGGCTGTCGCTGCCTGCGATAGGCGGTAGATCTGCGCTGGCGTACTACGCGGGCCCAAGGTATTGCTCTTATAGCCGCGAATCGAGCCAAAGCCACCTGCATAGAAGTTCTCAAAGAAAGGCAATTCGTCGAGATCACCGTATCCGTCGCCATAACCGAGCTGGGCTTTAAAGCGCAATACAAAATCGTTTATCAGCGGCACATAGACTTGGCCATCAAACATCAGCTTGTAATATTCGGTGTCCGAACCGGGCAAAGCAAGCTCAAGGGAAACGGTTTGCGACGTACCGCGAGTTGCAAGGAGTCCCCGGTTCAATGTCGATCTACGCCAGTTCGTTGAGATGGTGTAGTTATTAAAGTTGTCGCCGTATAAATCAAGAAATCCCGGCTCGCCCGTGGAGGTTGAACCCGCCGGCAGCGCACTAACAGGCTGCAATACTTCCGCAGCAGAGTATGTGCCAGTACTAGGATTAAAACGGGAGGTATAGAACTCACCGATAAAATCAAACAGTCGGGGACTGGCGATAATTTCCTGAACCGCGCCAATGCCCGCATCGATTTCAGTATTCGCAAAGCCCAAACTGAAACCCAGACGCTGGATTTCCGAAAGAGGATAGCTGAAATTCAGAGCCGCACCCATGGTGTTGGTGGTGTAGCTCGCAATATTCACTTCATCCAGATTAGCCTTGCGATAATATAAGCTGAACCCTCGGCTGACGCCGTCCTCTGTAAAATATGGCTCCATGTAGTTGAAGCTAACATTAGTCAGGAAGTCACTGCGCGACAAGCCAATACCCACCTGCTTGCCAGTGCCGAAGAAGTTGTTCTGTTGGATGTTGCCGCCCAAAATCAGGCCGCTGTCTTGAGAGAAGCCGACGCTGGCGGCAAGACTACCGGAACTCTGTTCCTCTACCACATACTGCAAGTCAATCATGTCGTCAGTGCCAGGCACCTCCGAGGTCTCAACTTTAGCTTCCTTGAAAAAGCCCAGTCGCTCAAGCCGCACGCGCGACATCTCAATGCTGGCCTGCGAGGCTGGAGCGGATTCCATCTGCCGCATTTCGCGACGCAAAACTTCATCTGAAGTACGGTGGTTACCGGAAAAATCGATGCGGCGCACGTAAGTGCGTTTACCCGGGTCAATAAAGAATTTGAGATCGACAATACGCTTTTCATCATCAATTTCAGGAATACCCGACACCCGGGCAAAGTTGTAGCCCTCATTCCCCAGACGTTTGGTCAGCAATTCTTCAGTGCTGGTTACGCGCGACTGGGAGAAAATTTCTTCAGGTTTGGGCAGCAAGAATCGACTTAAGTCTTCTTCAGGTAGAACGACGTCGCCCGACAACTCGACCTTGCCAATAGTGTAGACCTCACCCTCGGAGATATTGGCCGTGATATACACCGACGACTTGTCGGGGCTAATGGCCACTTGCGTAGAATCGATATTAAACTTGATATAGCCGCGATCAAGATAATAGGAGGAGAGCTTTTCAAGATCGCCCTTCAGCTTTTCACGAGCGTACTTATCACTACTACTAATCCAGCTAAACCAGCCAGAGGGCTTAAGTTCGAATTCAGATAGCAATTCCTTGTCAGAAAAGGCGTGATTGCCCACAATATTGATGTGCTTGATCGATGCCGTGCTGCCTTCATTTACATGAATGCTTACCGCTACACGGTTACGCGGTTGCGCAATAACGTCGGTTTCAATGCTGGCATCGTAACGGCCCTGAGATACGTACTGGCGCGTCAGCTCCATACGCATACCTTCAAGCGTGGAGCGTTTAAACACCTGCCCTTCCGACAGCCCGGAATTTTTCAGACCATCAAGCAGCGCTTCGGACTTTATAGCCTTGTTACCATCAATCGTGATTTCGCTGATAGAGGGACGCTCGGCGACGATAATGACCAATACATCGCCATCGCGGGCTATTTTTATGTCATCGAAATTTCCCGAGCGAAAAAGCGAACGGGCAGCCGCGGCCAGCAGATCGTCCGAAACCGCATCACCCACGTTGAGAGGCAAGGCAGCAAACACTGTATCTGCCGATATCCGCTGTAAACCCTCAACACGAATATCGGAAATAATAATACGCTCAGCCGCAGAAACACTGCCCACAGCAAGCAACGCTAACAGAAAGAGACGGTACACAATCTTCGAGAACACCAACAGTCCTTGGCCACTGCCCGATCGGCGGCGGCTATTCATTCGTTATTCTAAACGACCTTACAAACGCAGTACGTCGTTATACAGGGCAAACACCATCAGGCAGACGACTAGCACGACGCCGACCTGATTAGCGACCATTTGAATCTTTTCAGTTACCGGGCGACCTGATAGCAACTCTATCAGGCCGTAAACTATGTGCCCGCCATCAAGAATCGGAACCGGCAGCAAATTAAGCACTGCCAGACTGATACTTAACAAAGCGAGCAAACTCAGCCACGCAGACAAGCCATACTCGGCCGAAGCGCCGGCCACTTTAGCAATGGTAATGGGTCCACTCAAGTTTTTTGGTGATAGTAATCCCGTCACCATCTTATAAATGGACTCAACCGTGAAAACGCTCATATGAACGGTCTTCTGACTCGCTGCAATAAAGGCATCAATTGGGCCGTATTGATACTCGCGGAACCACTCATCCGGGATAGGTGGTGGCGGCTTGACTGCCATTCCGACAAAACCCAAAGTGCTACCATCTACCTGTTTGCCAGCTGGGGTAATAGTCGTTTGTTCCTCACTGCCATTTCGATCATAGCGAAGATCAATCGCTACTCCCGGCCGAGCTTTCACATAGTCGACCCAGGTCATCCAGTCATCCAGCGCCACGCCATCGGCGGCAAGCAGTCGGTCGCCAGCCCGGATTCCCGCCGCTGCAGCGGCGCTATCAGTAACGACCTCTTGAATTATCGGTTCGACTTTGGGTCGATACAGGCCAATGCCCAAACTGCCAACCGGGTCCGGTTCGGCCACACCCTTGAGCCATCCATCCAGCACAATGACGGATTCGTAGACCAGATCCGAGTCCGGATATTTGGCAGCAATGGCCATTTCGCCGGTTTCACCCATGCGCTCGAGTAGCCGGATATTCAACTGCTCCCAGGTCGGCGTTTTCTTACCGTCTACCGCGATAATTTCCTGACCAACAACCAATCCGGCCTTCTGTGCAAGAGAACCTTGCTCAACCTCGCCGATTAAAGGAGCAACACCACGCACCCCGCCCATAAACACCAGCCAATAAACCAGCACGGCCAGCACCAGGTTGGCGACCGGGCCAGCGGCGGCGATGGCGATACGTTTTCCCGGGGACTGCCGGTTAAAGGCCAGATGCTGCTCTTCCGGCGCTACATCACCCTCACGCTCATCCAGCATCTTGACGTAGCCGCCCAGCGGAATTCCGGCAACGACAAACTCGGTCCCATGGCGATCGAAGCGGCTAAGCAGGGGCTTACCAAAACCGACAGAGAATCGAAGCACCTTGACTCCACAACGTCGAGCCACCCAAAAATGCCCGAATTCATGCACCGCCACCAGAATACTGAGGGTGACAATAAAGGCCAAAATGGTTTGTAGTGTATCCAACATCAGTATGCTTACCTCACCTCAGCACGAGCCGCCAACACAACTTCGGCGGCCTCTCGCGCTTGTCGATCTGCGAATTTGACATCAGCAAGACTGTCCGGTTCAATGGCTTTGACAATTTGCATAACAGATTCAATCACCTGAGCAATTTCGGTAAAGGGAAGCTTGCCGTCGAGAAAAGCCTCCACCGCAACTTCATTGGCGGCATTGAGAATTGTCGCGGCGGTACCACCCGTATTCGCAGCCTCCCTGGCAAGTCGCAGACAGGGAAACTTCACCTCATCCGGCGCCTCAAAATCCAGCCGCCCCAGGGCAATCAAATCAAGACTACCAACACCTGAGGGCATGCGCTCAGGCCAGGCCAGCGCGTGGGCAATCGGCGTGCGCATGTCAGGATTACCCAATTGCGCCAATACCGAGCCGTCTATGTACTCAACCATCGAATGAATAATACTTTGGGGATGCACCACCACCGTTATTTTATCGGCGCAGGTGTCAAACAACCAGCAAGCTTCTATCAGTTCGAGACCCTTGTTCATCATGGTCGCCGAGTCGACTGATATTTTCCGGCCCATGGACCAATTGGGGTGGGCGCAGGCCTGATCAGGGGTAACCGAGCCGAGCTGCTCAACCGGTACATCGCGAAATGGCCCGCCGGAACCGGTCAGCAAAATTTTGCTCACGCCCTGAGCCGTCAAATCCCGCAAACTGCCATCGGTTAAACATTGGAAGATTGCATTGTGCTCGCTATCTATCGGCAATAAGACCGCAGAGGACTTCTCTACCGCCTCCATAAAGAGTCGGCCCGCCATAACCAAGGCTTCTTTGTTGGCAAGCAGAACCTTTTTGCCGGCATCCACGGCCGCCAAAGTTGGCTCAAGGCCGGCAGCGCCGACGATCGCCGCCATAACCACATCGACATTGTCGTCAGCCGCAACCCGGCACAAACTCTCTTCGCCCGCCAACACTTCCGTAACGGTATGCCCTGCGTCATCGAGCATGGCCTTGAGGCGAACGGCTGCATCAGCATCGCGAAGCACAGCAATACGTGGGCTCACTGCCAGCACTTGTTTGAGCAAATCCTCGACACCGGTATTGGCCGTAAGTGCATACACCTCAAAGCGCTCCGGCTGGCGTGCAAGAACATCGAGCGTACTGAGCCCGATTGAGCCGGTCGACCCGAGGACGGTTACTTGCTCACGCGCCATCCGAATTACCAACCTACCAGCAAGGTGCCAAGCGTAAATACCGGAACGGCAGCCGTAATACTATCCAGCCTGTCCATCAAACCACCGTGGCCGGGTAGTAATTTACCGCTGTCTTTAACGCCCTCATGGCGCTTAATCATACTTTCGAGCAAATCACCGAGAACGGAGGCCAGCGATGTCACGCCCGACAAAATCATAAAGGGTAACAAGCCAATAGGCAGCCCGCCCGGCCAGAATTGGGCAACCAACAAGGCCAAAGCCTGGCTTGCGGCCAATCCGCCCCAAAAACCTGCCCACGACTTGCCCGGGCTAACATTTACGGCGAGTTTGGACTTACCCCAGGCCCGACCTGCAAAATAGGCGCCGACATCAGCAGCAATCACAACTAGCAATACATAAATAATGAGCAGCACACCCTGCCCCTGCAGACGCAAATAGCACAAGGCCAACCAGGTAGGCACGAGCACTACCAAGCCCATCACTGCCCTTACAGGAGTACTCCCCCAAAGGCGGGCGCTTCCGGGATAACCCATCACCCAAAGCAGTGCGACTGCCCACCACAGTGCCGCCACATGCAGCACCTCGCGAACAAGCGCTGTATTGGGCACAACGTCCGGCAAGTTAACAAACATAAACAATAGCGCCATCAAAGCGGCGACTAGCATGATGTAGAGAACCCGCAGGCTTGGCGCCTTAATCCCTGACAAGGCTGCCCACTCCCAGGCAGAACCCAACACGATCGCCGCAAACAGCATCATCAACGGCACCGGCGCAAGATAAGCCAGTAGTAACAAGAATGGCGCCGCCAGGGCGACCGCGGTGACAATGCGCTGCTTAAGCAAGTTGGTTGCCTTTGGAGTTATTGGTTTCTAAAGAGCTAGTTTCACCTAGGCGGCCGCCAAAACGGCGCTCACGCTCTGCGTAACTGTTCAATGCCGCGCGGACTTCCTCCCTGCCGAAGTCCGGCCACAACACCTCACTAAAATAAAATTCGCTGTAGGCCAGCTGCCACAGCATAAAATTGCTTATGCGTTTTTCACCCGCCGTTCGTATACATAAATCCGGGGCTGGCAAGTGGCGTAAACTCAGACCATCGGCCAGTAAATCCTCATCGATATCAGCTGCTTTTAATTCGCCACGCGCAACTCGTTCCGCCAACTGCCGCACCGAATTCAAAATATCCCACTGGCCGCCGTAATCTAATGCGATATTCAGGCTGGTTTTGCGATTCGCGCGAGTGGCTTGCTCGGCGTAATCCATTTTTTTCAATAGCGCGCCGGACAAACGGTCGCGCCGACCGATAAACCGCAGACGCACCTCGTCGTCATTCAGCTTTTTGATTTCACTATCAAGATAATTGGAGAACAGCTTCATGAGGGCGTTGACCTCAGCCGGTGGCCGCTTCCAGTTTTCGCTGCTAAAGGCAAACAGGGTAACAATACCAACACCGGCCGCCTGAAACTCATCCAGCACATCGCGAATAACTTCAACGCCCGCGCGATGCCCGGCGTAGGGCTTCAATTCACGGTGCGCTGCCCAGCGATTGTTGCCATCCATAATGATGGCAACATGGCGGGGAATGGTAGACTCTGGGGCGCGCAATTCAGAACTCATATAACCCGAAACTCTTATATTTCCATCAGGTCTTTTTCTTTTTCGGCAAGTTCCCGGTCAATTTCAGCAATGAATTTGTCGGTCAGCTTTTGTACATCATCCGCAGCTTTACGTTCTTCATCTTCACTGATGTCTTTTTCTTTAAGCAGCGATTTGAAATCCGCCAAGGCATCGCGACGAATATTACGCACTGAAATTCTCGCGTTTTCAGCTTCCGCTTTTGCCTGCTTGATATAGCCCTTACGGCTATCTTCAGTCAGTGCCGGCATGGGAATTCGAATAACCGTGCCCGCAGTACTCGGGTTGAGACCCAGGTCAGATTTCATAATCGCTTTTTCAATCAAGGGCACTAGCTGCTTTTCCCAGGGCACGACCGACAAGGTGCGGTTGTCTTCAACATTTACGCTTGCCACTTGGCTCAAGGGCGTATCCGTACCGTAATAATCAATCCTTATCGTATCGAGAATACTGGGATGAGCTCGACCGGTACGGATCTTATTAAAGTTGTGACCCAGTACATCCACAGATTTACTCATGCGCTCCGCAGCGTCTTCTTTGATCTCGTTAATCACTGTTAGTTATCTCCCGCAACTTCAGACACTAGCGTGCCTTCCTTTCCGCCCACTACAATACTGAGCAAGGCACCTTTTTCTTCCATCGCAAACACGCGCAAAGGCATATTGTGATCGCGACACAGGCAAATGGCTGTCAGATCCATGACTTCCAACTTCATATCCAATACTTCGTCGTAGCTAAGCCGCTTGTATTTGACCGCATTGGGATCTTTCATCGGATCGGCGCTGTAGACACCATCGACCTTGGTTGCTTTCAGCACCAAATCGGCTTCCATCTCGATGCCGCGCAAACAGGCTGCGGAATCCGTCGTGAAAAAGGGATTGCCCGTACCGGCAGCAAATATCACAACTTCGCCACGTTCCAGTGAGCGCAAGGCCTTGCGCCGGTCGTAATGATCAACCACGCCACTCATGGGAATCGCCGACATCACTCTAGACTTGATATTGCTGCGCTCAAGCGCATCGCGCAATGCAAGACCGTTCATTACGGTCGCCAACATCCCCATATGGTCGCCGGTTACGCGATCCAGGCCAGCCGTGCTGAGTGCAGCCCCACGGAAGAGGTTGCCGCCGCCGACCACGAGGCCCACCTGCACACCGATGCCGACCAACTGGCCGATTTCCAGCGCCATGCGATCAAGTACCTTGGGGTCGATCCCAAAGCCCAACTCACCCATCAGCGCTTCACCGCTCAGTTTCAACAGTATCCGCTTGTATTTCTTGTCTCGGCCCTGACTGGTCATAACTCTCTTCCAGTACCGTCAAATTAGTGGTGTATTGTAATACGAAAATGGGGCCCGAAGGCCCCATTTTTTAGGATAAATCAGCCTTTTAGCTGAGCGGCCACTTCTGCCGCAAAATCCACTTCGTCTTTCTCTATGCCTTCACCGACCTCAAACCGAATGAAGCCAATAATGTCGGCACCAGCACCTTTGAGCAATTTTCCGACCGTTGTATCAGGGTCTTTAACGAAAGCTTGCTCGGTCAGGCTGTTTTCTGCCAGATACTTGCGGATACGGCCATCAATCATCTTCTCGATGATTTCTGCCGGCTTACCGCTCTCTTGAGCCTGAGCTGTATAAATTTCACGCTCCTTCTCAATCAGCTCGGCAGGCATTTCTTCCGGCTTGGCAACGGAAGGATTAACCGCCGCTACGTGCATGGCCACATCGCGAGCCACTTCCACATCGCCACCTTTGAGAGCAACCAGCACGCCTATGCGCATATTGGAATGAACATAGCTGCCCACTGCGCCGCCGTCTGCGGCAACGACTACAACCCGGCGCACAGAGATATTCTCACCGATTTTCTGAACCAATGCTTCGCGGGCCGACTCCAGCTCACCAGCCATTAACGCAGCAACATCAGACTCTTTCGTCTCAAATGCCTTATCAACAACCTTGGCGACAAAGCCCAGAAAGTTATCATCACGAGCAACAAAGTCTGTTTCGCTATTTACTTCTACCAGCACGCCGTAGGAGCCGTCTTCAGCAACTTTCACCGACGCGATACCTTCGGCAGCCGTACGGCCAGCTTTTTTAGCCGCCTTCATACCGCTGGACTTACGCATTTCTTCGATGGCTACTTCAATATCGCCACCGGCTTCAACCAGTGCTTTCTTACATTCCATCATGCCGAGCCCGGTACGCTCACGCAGTTCTTTCACCATGCTTGCAGATACTGCAGCCATTGGATTATTCCTCCGGATATAGTTCGACCGAGGCCGAACGTGTTAATCGAATTTCGTTTAAACGCTACCAATACGGCGCCGTCAAAAAGAAGGGATGGCAAAAAAGGGGCCGCAGCCCCTTTGGCCGAGCTTGGTTAATTAAGCCTTATCAGCGCTTTCGTCAGCAGCAACTTCCACAAACTCGTCCTTGGCAGACAAAGCCGCAGCGTCTGGTCGAGTCGCAATAATCGCTTCGGCAACCGCAGCGGTATAAAGCCTGATGGCGCGAATCGCATCATCATTGCCTGGAATGATGTAATCAACTCCGTCCGGGTTGCTATTGGTATCAACAATACCGATAACAGGGATGCCCAGCTTGTTGGCTTCCTGAATTGCGATGCGCTCGTGATCAACGTCGATAACAAACAGTGCATCGGGCAGGCCACCCATATCCTTGATACCGCCGATGGAGCGCTCAAGCTTCTCCATGTCGCGACGGCGCATCAGCGCCTCTTTTTTGGTCAGCTTGTCGAAAGTGCCGTCGGCTTGCTGAGCTTCGAGCTCGCGCAGGCGACGAATAGACTGACGAATAGTTTTGTAGTTAGTGAGCATGCCGCCCAGCCAGCGATGGCTGACATAGGGCATACCGGCGCGTTCCGCCTGCTCAGCGATGATCTTGCCTGCTGCACGCTTGGTGCCAACAAACAGGATCTTGTTCTTGTTACCGGCCAGCTCAACAATTTTGTCGATGGCTTCGTTAAAGGCAGGAACCGTGTGTTCCAGGTTGATGATATGGATTTTATTGCGAGCGCCAAAAATATACGGCGCCATTTTGGGGTTCCAGTAGCGGGTTTGGTGACCAAAGTGAACACCAGCCTGCAACATTTCTCGCATGCTTACATGTGACATTATCGTTTCCTTTGCGGGTTTAGGGCTTCCGCATCTCCCATGAACCAACCGAGCCCGGCAAAGCCGAAGTCAGCACCCAGGTTCATGTGTCGAGACACGGGCGACGTTAAGGTAATCCCCTTACTGTGCAGGCACTTACAGCCAATTTCAGACCTTACGGCCCGACAGCGGACGAAATGCCTGCCAGTGGGGGCGCGTTTTATACCACAAGCGCCTCCGAACTTAAAGTCTTTCGCCAGCAAAAGCCCCTGAGGGGGCATCGCGCGCTAGCAGCGCATAGTTTACAATAGCGCCCCAAATTCCTCGGCCTACATTAAAGCGCCGATTTTTGAGACAGAATTAGCCGCCTTATGAATGTAAGTATCAAATCGCCCGACGACATCCAGAAAATGCGCATTGCCGGACGACTGGCCGCCGACGTGCTGGAAATGATTGAGGAGCACGTCAAACCCGGCGTGACAACCGATGAACTCAATTCCATCTGCCATGACTATATAGTGAACGTTCAGGGAGCCATTCCTGCCCCCTTAAATTACAACGGCTTCCCGAAATCGATCTGCACCTCGCCCAATGAGGTCATCTGCCACGGCATTCCGAACAACAAGGCCTTGAAAAGCGGCGACATTCTCAATATCGACGTCACCGTCATCAAAGACGGCTGGCACGGCGATACCAATCGCATGTTTTACGTGGGCGACGTCCCCGAGCACGCCAAGCGCCTGTGTCGGGTCACGCAGGAGTGCATTTATCAAGCCATCCGCCTGGTCAAGCCCGGCGCCCACCTCAGCGATATCGGCGCGGTCATAGCCAAGCACGCCCACGCCAACCACTACTCCGTGGTCGAAGAGTATTGCGGCCATGGTATCGGCCTTGGCTTCCACGAGGATCCGCAGGTGCTGCACTACGACGGCTACAACGCCCGCAATGACCTCGAACTTAAAGAAGGCATGACTTTCACGATAGAGCCGATGATCAACGCCGGCAAGAAGCACACAAAACTCAACATGAAAGATGGCTGGACTGTCACCACCAAGGATCGCCGGCTGTCGGCCCAGTGGGAGCACACCATGGCGGTTACTGCCGACGGCGTTGAGGTTCTAACCGCTCGCAGCGACGAAACTGAATTCCGGAGAAACTGGTCGTGACGGCACTGTCGGCTCAAGCCGACGCAATCAGCCAGCCAAAGCTGCGAGTATCCGTATTTCGCGAATACCTGAGCGCCAATCGTGAACAACTCGACGAACGATTCAAGGCCGGAGACGACATTCACGAGATTATTCGCAATCGCGCCGAAATCGTTGACGAAGTGTTGCGCACCGCATGGGGCTTGTACAACTGGGGGAGCGATATCAGTCTAATCGCCGTGGGCGGCTACGGTCGCGGCGAGCTGCACCCCTATTCCGACATTGATCTGTTAATCCTGCTCGACGATGGCAGCGCTGAAGACTACCGCGAATCGCTCGAATCCTTTATCGCCCTGCTGTGGGACTTGAATCTCGCTATCGGTCACAGTGTCCGCAATATAAAGCAGTGCATAAAAGTGGCCAGCGAAGATATTACGGTTGCTACGAATATCATGGAATCGCGCACCATTTCCGGCAACGACAAACTGCTCGATAAACTCCTCGCGCAAACCGGTCCGGACAAGATATGGCCAAGCCGCGAATTCTTTCGCGCTAAATGGGATGAGCAAATTGAACGCCATCGCAAATATGCCAACTCCGAATACAATCTGGAACCCAATGTAAAAAGCTGCCTGGGCGGGCTCCGCGACATCCAGATGATTGGCTGGATTGCCAAACGGCATTACGGCGTTGATTCGCTCTCCGATCTATTAGAATTGGGATTTCTACGCGAGGAAGATCTGTCCATTCTCAAGCGTGGCCAGGATTATTTGTGGAAAATTCGCTACGCCCTGCACATGCTGAACGGGCGCGAGGAAGACCGACTACTATTTGATCATCAGCGTACCATCTCGCGCATGTTCGGCTACGAAGACGACGATGCGCGTTTGGCAGTAGAGCAGTTTATGCAACGCTACTATCGCTGGGCACTGGCACTGGGTCAGTTAAATGACCTGATGATGCAACACTACGATGAAGCCATTCTGCGCGCCTGCGAAGCCGAAACCATCTTCGAACTTAATCCGCGTTTTCGCGTACGTAACGGGCATATCGAGGTCACCAACAGCAAGGTATTCAAAAAAACGCCATCGGCGCTGATGGAAATATTCGTCTTGATGGCGCACAACGAGGCAATTGACGGCGTTCGGGCGTCCACCATCCGCCTGATTCGCGACCACCGCGAATTAATCGACGACGCCTTTCGCGCCGACGCCCGCAATCGCCGCTTTTTTCTCGAAATACTGCGTTCACGCAACAAGGTTGCATTGACGCTGCGCCGCATGGTGCGCTTTGGCATTCTGGGCAAGTACCTTCCCGAATTCGGTCAGATTATCGGCCAGATGCAGCACGACCTGTTCCACATTTATTCGGTCGACGCCCATACCATGGAGCTGGTGAAAAACCTGCGCCGTTTTAGCTACCCTGAATATGAAGAAAAGTTTCCGGTCGCCGCTCGCATTGTGCGCCGCATGGACAAGCCCGAGTTGCTCTATCTGGCCGGCCTATACCACGACATCGGCAAAGGACGCGGTGGTGACCATTCAACCTTGGGCGCCGTAGATGCCAGACGTTTCTGCGAAAACCACGGCATTTCCAATCGCGACACGAATCTGGTGTGCTGGCTGGTCGAAAAACACTTGCTCATGTCGGCGGTGGCCCAGCGCAAGGACATCTCTGATCCGGAAGTAATTCGCGATTTTTCCCATGAAGTCGGCGATCAGGTGCGGCTCGACTACCTTTACGCCCTAACGGTTGCCGACATCAATGCAACCAATCCCACATTGTGGAATTCCTGGCGCGCTTCACTACTGCGCCAACTTTATGCAGAAACCAAACGCGCATTGCGGCGCGGCCTCGAAAACGTCATCGACAAGCAAGACTGGATTCTCGAAACCCAGCGCACCGCGCTGGCCAAGCTGGAAGACCACGGTTTTGAAGAAACCGAAGTGCAAAGCTTGTGGAAAGATCGCGGCGACGATTATTTTCTGCGCGAGCGTGCCGACGATATCGTCTGGCACACGCGCGCGATCGCCCGCCACCACGACGTTCGCAAACCGCTGATCCTCGTCAAGAAAAGCAGTACGGTTGATACCGAAGGCGCGACCCAAATATTTGTCCACACTCTGGAGCACGACAATTTGTTTGCGGTAGTCGCTTCGGCGATGGAACAGCTGGACCTCAACATCGTTGACGCGCGGATATACAGCTCCAAGTCAGGCTACTCGCTGGACACATTCTATGTGCTCGACGCCGATGGCAAGCCAATTGGCGACGATGAAGAACGCAGCAAACAAATCGTCGATTTTTTACGCCAGCACATCGAGCAACCCGATCGCTTTCCTGAATTTATCAGCAAGCGCACGCCGCGACAGATGCGCCTGTTTTCCACACCGACGCGCACCACTATGGCCACTGACATCGGCAAAGGCAGCTCCATGCTTGAAGTCATCACGCCGGACCGCCCCGGCCTGCTGGCCCGCATTGGCCGGATATTTTTCGAATACGAAATAAAATTGCAGGCTGCCAAAATTGCGACATTGGGCGAGCGTGTTGAAGACGTATTTTTTATTACCAACAAAAAGCAAGAGGCCATCAAAGACCCCGAGCTTTGTGAAGCTATCCAGCGCGCGATTTGCAAAGAGCTGGACGAGCAGGCTGCGGCTACACCGCCCTTTTAATAAGTCCATAACAGTCATTCCAGCATAGAGCCCCTTATTCATGAATCCGGATTTAGGAAGACTACAACCCTATCCCTTTGAAAAGTTACGCGCGCTGTTTGAGGGTGTCACTCCTCCGGCTGAGAAATCTGCCATTGCGTTGTCTATTGGCGAACCCAAGCACGCTTCACCACAGTTTGTGTTGGACGCGCTCGCCAAAGAGCTACCCAGACTAGCCAACTATCCCAGCACCAAAGGGTTACCTGAATTACGGCTCGCGATCGCGCAATGGGCAACAGAACGCTTTCAATTGCAGGGGCTCGATGCAGATACGCAAGTCCTGCCGGTGAACGGCACCCGCGAAGCGCTCTTTGCCTTTGCGCAAGCCCTTATTGATCGCACTCAAAATCCGCTGATTGTGAGCCCCAACCCCTTCTACCAGATATACGAAGGCGCAGCATTTTTGGCAGGCGCCGACCCTTTGTTCATACCCTGCGATGAACAAACACAGTTTTTACCGGATTTCGACCAGGTCTGCGCAGAGCAATGGCAGCGCTGCCAACTGCTATTTTTATGCACGCCGGGCAACCCGACCGGCGCCACCCTGTCCATTGCGCAACTCCAGAAACTGATTCAACTGGCTGACGAACATGACTTCGTTATTGCCAGTGACGAATGCTATTCCGAAATATATCTCGATGAGAATACGCCTCCGGTCGGTCTGTTACAGGCAGCGGCCGCAATGGAACGCCACGACTACAGTCGCTGCGTGGTGTTCCATTCGCTGTCCAAGCGCTCAAACTTACCGGGCCTGCGATCAGGCTTTGTCGCAGGTGACGCAGATATTCTCGCCGCCTTTCTCGCATACCGCACCTACCACGGATGCGCGATGCCGGTTCAGCACCAGATCGCCAGCGCCCTTGCCTGGCAGGATGAAAATCATGTTCAGGAAAATCGACGACTGTATCGGGAGAAATTTGCAGCCGTCATTCAGGAATTATCGCCGGTGCTGACACTGCAACCGCCTGCCGGCGCTTTTTACCTTTGGCCACAAACACCCATCGATGATCAGGCATTTGCCAAGGGCCTGTTCGCATCGCAACACGTCACCGTACTACCGGGCAGTTATCTCAGCCGTGAAATCGACGGTTATAATCCGGGCGCAAGGCGCGTCCGAATGGCGCTGGTAGCAGGCCCCGAGGAATGTATCGAAGCCGCCCGCAGAATTCGCGAATACATACAGAGTTTATAAAATGCTAAAAAAGGAACGGGCGGCTCTGGTCTTGTCGCGCTTGCAGGAGCTCTATCCCAAACCTCCCATACCGCTGGACCACAAAGACCCTTATACGCTCCTGGTCGCCGTGCTCTTGTCAGCCCAATGCACAGACGAAAGAGTAAACAAAGTCACGCCCGCCCTGTTTAAACTGGCCGACAACCCCTACGACATGGCTAAACAACGTGTCGACGATATTCGGGCCATCATTCGACCCTGCGGACTTTCCCCGCAGAAATCCAAAGCGATAAAGCGATTGTCAGAAATTCTCGTCGAAGATTATGAGGGCCAAGTGCCCGCCGACCTCGACGCACTGGAAACGCTCCCCGGCGTGGGCCATAAGACCGCCAGCGTCGTCATGGCGCAGTCATTCGGAATACCGGCCTTTCCTGTAGATACCCACATTCATCGACTGGCCCAGCGCTGGGGCCTTACCTCCGGCAAGAATGTAGCTCAAACCGAGCGCGACCTGAAAAAACTGTTCCCTCGCGAACACTGGAATGCGCTGCACCTGCAGATAATCTATTACGGTCGCGAATACTGCTCGGCGCACAGTTGCGATGGCACGGTCTGCGAGCTCTGCCGCAGCTGCTATCCCAATCGGAAAAATCCTAAAATTACGAAAAAGGCCTAAGCTCGGCAGGCCGATAGTGCCGTGAACTCGAACTCACAATCTGCTATTCTTCGCTGCCCTGAAAACAGTAACTGCGGCAATGATCAAACTCTACGGCATTAAAAACTGCGATACAGTGCGCAAGGCCCGAAAATGGCTGGAGCAAGCATCGGTACAACACGAATTCGTCGACTTTCGCGACACACCCCTTACCACCAAGCAACTTCAGCAGTGGCATGGTAGTGTTGGCGATGAGCTGCTGAATAAGCGCAGCACCACATGGAAGCAATTGAGCGAAGCAGAGCGAAACATCGAAAAGCCTGCCGATATGCTTGCGCTGCTGGCGGCATATCCGACACTGATCAAACGACCCGTGCTCGTCACCGATAAAACGGTAGCCATTGGTTTTTCGACTGATCGTTACTCCGAAATTATTCATACTCAGCAATAGGTAGAACTATGACAACTTCACTCTATAGCGTTGGCATTGGTGTCGGCACCCATAACAGCAAAGGCGAATGGCTGGAAGTTTTTTATCCCAGGCCCCTGCTTTCACCCACGGCAAAGCTCACCCAGATTCTGGTGGACACCCTTGCGTTTGAGGGCGGCAATCACGCAATCACTTTGGACAGCGCCCGCATGATTGCGCTGTTCGAGGCATTAAAATCAGTTGATAGCGAATTAGCAGAAACATGCGCCAAATTGTCCAACAGTAAACAGCCCCTGGTTGTCACCTTACTGAGTAGCGACGAAGCCCCAAGCTCAGTCCCCGAGGTTTATCTTAAGCTGCATCTGCTATCTCACCGTCTCGTTAAGCCGCACGGCATCAAACTCGACGGCATGTTTGGTGTACTGCCCAATGTCGCGTGGACAAATCAAGGCGCCATCGCCATTGACGAATTAACAGAGCGCCAACTCCAGACTCGCCTGCAGGGCGGCGTGCTGGAAGTTATGTCGGTAGACAAATTCCCGAAAATGGCCAACTACGTTGTGCCTGCCGGCGTGCGTGTTGCTCATACCGCGCGCGTTCGACTCGGCGCCTACCTCGGCGAAGGCACCACCATCATGCATGAAGGCTTTGTGAACTTTAACGCGGGCACGGAAGGTCCGGCCATGGTCGAAGGTCGAATTTCCGCAGGCGTGGTGTTGGGCGCGGGCTCTGATCTGGGCGGTGGTGCATCGACTATGGGCACCTTGTCCGGCGGCAACAACGTCATTATCTCGCTAGGCAAAGAATGTCTGGTCGGCGCCAACGCCGGCGTCGGCATTCCGCTAGGTGATCGCTGCACGGTCGAAGCAGGTTTGTACATTACGGCAGGGAGCATCATTGCAATGCTCGACGACAAAGGTGCAGCTGTTAAGAATGTGAAGGCTCGTGAACTGGCCGGGCACTCTGACCTGCTGTTTCGCCGCAATTCGAAGAGCGGCGCCATAGAGGCATTGACCAACAAATCAGCGATCGAGCTTAACGAGGCTCTGCACGCCCACAACTGATTTGCCATGCGCATCAGCCCCGACTCGCGGGCTGGTGCGCAATGCCCTCAGGTGACGGTCCCCTTTGGTGCATACGCCCTGTATTCACAACGCCGCCTGCTGGACCCGCAACCCAGCCCCTTGCTATAGATCTCAATTTACTTCGTACTTTCATGGACTTATAACTCCTGTAAATTATTGGCCCGAGCTTTGCTTTACCCCTGTCAGATCCAATCCAAAAAATTGACCTAAGGGGTATCCGAATGTCGTATATAGAGCCAAATGAATTCGCCACCAAAATGGTGGATGCTGGCGAATCTAAAATTTTCATGTCAACCAAAGACACTTTTGTTCGCGCGTTTATGGCGGGTGCTATTTTGGCCCTCGCCGCGTTCTTTGCCATAACGGTTATGGTCAAAACCGGCAATCCTCTGGTGGGCGCAATTCTATTCCCTGTCGGCTTTATCATGCTCTACCTGATGAAGTTCGATTTGCTGACAGGCGTGTTTACACTCGTACCTCTGGCCGTTATCGACAAGCGTGCCGGCTGCACCGTACAGCAAATGTTGCGTAACTGGGGCTGGGTTTTTCTGGGTAATCTTGCTGGGGCGCTTACGGTTGCATTTTTTGCGTCGTTTATCCTTACCTACGGCTACAACACTGACGGTGGCGCTCTGGCCGAAAAAGTTGGCTCCATAGGCGAGTCGCGCACGCTCGGCTATAAAGAACACGGACTGGCTGGCTGGTTTACGATTTTCATTCGCGGCATGCTGTGTAACTGGATGGTTTCGATGGGCGTTGTCGGTGCGATGATTTCAACCTCGGCGTCCAGTAAAATGATGGCGATGTGGATGCCCATCATGCTGTTCTTTTATATGGCCTTCGAGCATTCCATCGTCAACATGTTCCTGTTTCCCTTCTCCATGATCATGGGTGGCGATTTCACCATTGGCGACTATCTACTCTGGAACGAAATCCCGACTGTACTGGGCAACCTAGTCGGCGGCTTTCTGCTAGTAGGACTGCCGCTCTACCTGACCCACGTGCGAACCAGTCCCGAACGCTCTCTTGCGTAAAGCGCTACGGCGCCAACCCCTTCTCGCACGGCGGGGAGGGCTTTTGCTATGAATCAGGGAAAACTCAGGATTTCGGTCGGTCAGTATTCCAGCGCTGGCGTAAAGCCTGTCAACCAGGATTTTTATGGTGCCATCATTCCCGCAGATCCACAGTTGTCAGCCAAGGGAGCGGCGGTCGCGATTGCTGACGGTATCAGTAGCAGCGATGTAAGCCAGATAGCCAGCGAAACCGCTGTCACCGGCTTTCTTCAGGATTATTACTGCACGTCCGACGCATGGTCAGTAAAAACGTCAGCATTGCGCGTACTCAGCGCAACCAATGCCTGGCTTTTTGCGCAATCCCAAAGCAGCCCTCATCGCTTCAACCGGGACAAGGGATACGTTTGCGCATTCAGCGCGCTGATTATCAAATCCGGCACCGGCACCATTTTGCATTGCGGCGACACACGAATCTACCGCCTCGCCGACAGCGCACTGGAACAGTTGACCCGAGATCACCGTCGCACGGTCTCTGCGGAAACGAGCTATCTCACAAGGGCTCTGGGTGTCGACCACCAACTTGAACTCGACTGCCTTGATTTTGCGGTAGCACAGAACGACATTTTTGTACTGGCCACTGACGGCGTTTACGAATACCTCAGTGAAGCGCACATCGCCAAGGCCATTCAGGACGGCTCATCAGATCTCGACATAATCGCCAAACAGCTGGTCGAACTGGCCCTTGAAAACGGAAGTGTCGACAACCTGACTTTGCAACTTGTAAGAATCGATGCGTTGCCGGCACTCCATCGCGACGAAATACAGCAACAGCTGGAACTACTCACTGCGCCCCCAATCCTGTCGGCACGCTCGCAAATTGAGGGCTACGACATCCTGCGCGAACTCTATATCAGTAGCCGCAGCCACGTTTTCCTCGCCATCGACGGCGAATCAGGGCAGCAGGTCGTGATCAAAACACCCTCCACAGAAATGCGAAACAACAGCGACTTTCTCGAATCCATGTTGATGGAGGAATGGATTGGGCGACGGATCAACAGCGACCATGTGATGAAATGCATCGATTCCGGGCGACGACGCAATTTCCTTTATACGGTTACTGAATATATCGAAGGCCAGACCTTGGCCCAGTGGATGGTGGACAACCCCGCCCCGCCAATGGAAATCGTGCGCACGGTTGTCGAGCAGATTGCAAAAGGATTGCGAGCTTTCCACCGCCAGGAAATGGTCCATCAGGATATTCGACCCAACAACATCATGATTGATAAATCCGGCACGGTAAAAATCATCGATTTCGGCTCAACACGCGTCGCCGGTATTTCAGAAACCGTCCCCAGAAACCACGGTATTATGGGAACCGCACAGTACACCGCTCCGGAGTATTTTTTGGGGCAGCTTGGCAGTGCGCGATCCGACCTCTTCTCACTTGGCGTCTTAAGCTATCAGTTACTGTCGGGCAGGCTACCCTACGGCACCGACGTCTCTAGAGCGCGCACGCTTCAGGCCCAGCGTCGACTGAGCTACAGGCCACTGGCCCTGATATCAGATCAGGCGCCGGCCTGGATCGACTCGGCAATTGGCAAGGCAACTCATATTGACCCCCTTAAACGCCATGGGGAAATATCAGAATTTATTCACGAACTTCGCCAGCCCAGCGGCGCCTATCTAAGGCAAGAAAAGCCTCCGCTTATCGAACGCAATCCGATACTGGTCTGGCAGTGTATTTCGGCCCTGCTGCTGGCGGCACTGATTGCTCGGCACCTCATGCATTAGTGGCTGGAAAAAGACCGAAAAAGAAATTTCGGCCTTTGAGGAAAGCGGTCACCAGGCCTTATAAGGAAGAAATTTTCCATTCATGGTAATAACTACCCTGTCGCCTTTGGGGTTTTCTTCTTTATCGACATCCATCGAAAAATCGATGGCACTCATGATACCGTCACCGAATTGCTCTTGTATCACTTCTTTCAGCGTATCGCCGTAGACCCCTACAATTTCATACAGCCGGTATATCAAGGGATCTTGCGGTACGTCTTTCGCCCAGCTTTTGGTGGGAAATTCCATCAACAGGGCTTTCGCTTCATTGGGCAAATCCAGAAGCTCACAAAGCCGAGTCGCTATGGCCTCCGGCATGCTGTTCATGCCAAGGCAAGCCGACGTGACCCAAACTTTTCCGGCCCCTAAAGCCTCCGCTATGGCCTCCCAAGAAAGGCCCTTGTCTTTCTTTGCAAGAACAATGATTTCAGTAAGTTCTTCTCGCCGCATTCCAGTACTCCTCGTATCGTTGCTAGTCTGAGAGTAATAAGCAAGCGGCGTGCCAGCGGAGCATCTCGGGATATGTCCGCAAACAGGGCGGATCGTGCCGGCATGCTGAAACACCTTGCACTGTAAATGCAAAAGCGCCCCGAATCGGGGCGCCGTCAAGAGACACAAGGCTCAATATTCAGGCAGCAGGCTTGCGCTGAACCGCACGCTCCGGTCTGCCTGATAGTCCGGCGATGCGAGGCAATCTATGACCCCGCCCTCCCTGAGAAACTGGATAATTTGAATTTCAATCTCCCGCCGCAATTGCTCGTGAGACGTTTCGTTTACGTTCTTGCGATGATTCATTAGCAGGCTCCCGGTTAATTATTCCGGTAGACAGACTAAAATCAAAGTATGACGAAAAGGCTAAAACAGGATGAATATTCTGTTTCCGGATTCATTGGGGAGTAGTCAGGGCCAGCAGCGATCTTTGCCGGCCCGGTGCCAGCCTACACCGCCGGTTTGTCGTCGGCTATCTCTCGCAGTTTGTTCTTAGCGACCTTATCCAGGGTAGCCCGCGGGAATTCGTCAACAAAATAAACCGCGCGCGGCACCTTAAAGTCCGCCAGGTTGGCTTTGCAGTGCTCGATGATTTGCTTCTCAAAGGCAGCATCGTCTTCCGGTGCTCCCATGCCTTTGATAACAAAGGCGACCGGGACCATATCGAGCATCTCGTGAGTCTTCGCAACCACCGCAATTTCGCCGATACCGCCAACCTGCATGCAGGTTTCTTCAACCTGACGGGCCGACACGTTCTCGCCACCGACTTTCAATGCATCCTTGTCGCGGTCACAGAAGTAGAAATGCCCTTCGTCACCAATCTTGACCATATCGCCGGTTTTGAACCAACCGTTTTTGGTAAAGGCTTTGGCATTGGCTTCAGGATTATTGTAGTACTCAAGGAATAGCTGCACGCCGCGAGTGCCCTGCACCCACAGCTCACCAATTTCGTCTTTTTCACAAAGTTTGCCACTCTCCGGATCCACAACTGCAAAGCGATAGCCAGGCGTTGGCTTACCGATGGAGCCTTGTGGCCAAACCTGATTAAAATCCGAGCGCGTGGCGTGAATAACGGTTTCTGTCATACCCCAGCACGCCAAAATATCCAGATTCAGCCAGCCTTTAATTTCATTCCAGATAATACCCAGCGCGCCGACTTTTAGCGTATGAGCGGGCACTGGCTGCGCACCAATCGCCTTAAACACGAAGGGAATCAGCGAAACATGGGTCACCTTGTGTTTATTGATGACTTCCCAAAAACGACTGGCTGAAAATTTAGGCTGTAACACTACCGTGCCGCCACAACCCAAAGTGCTCCAGAATGCCCAGCTTTGCGCATTGACGTGGAAAAAGGGCAAAAACGCCAGATAGGTATCATCGCCTGTCATGTTTAAATTTATGGGCCCGGTACGCCCAGCCCACAGGGCGTTTGCATGGGTGTGTACCACGGCCTTGGGTAGCGAGGTCGTGCCGGAGGTGAACATAATACCGGCAGGCAATAAAGGTTCCGCAGGGCGAACTGGCGCATCCTCTGCCTTGCCGAACAGACTATCAAAAGATTCCAGGCCGTGCGCCAAACTTGCTTCGTCAGCAGGCTCTCCCGAATTATCCGCAGTTACTGCGATCCATTTTACCGACTTGGCATTCTCTCGAATTTGATCAACAAATTTCGGCTGGGTGATCGCAGCCACAGCACCGGTATGGGCAGCGAAATATTCGATTTCACCACCGACCGAACGGGTATTGGTGGTAACGGTAATTGCACCCAATTTGGCGCAGGCATACCAGGCCAGAACCATTTCCGGGCAGTTTTCGGCGTGTACCAGAACCCTGTCACCCTTCTTAATGCCCTTGGCATGCAATCCGGCAGCGAGCGCCGAGGTTTCAACATCGAATTGCTTGTAGGTCCAGGTCTTGTCCTGACCCGAAACCGGCTCCCAGACAAAGAAGGGGTGTTCCGGTTTATGGGTAGCCCAATGACGCAGCAGTTGCGGAATATCCTGATCGGCAAATTCATACTGCGCTGCAGTTGACGCGATGTCGAAGTCGATGCTCTTAGAATCCGTGCCCATAGTGCCCTCTGTGTAAACAATCCCGATAATGACTCATGGTATCCAAGCGCTCTCTGGCTAGCCATGGCGATTCTTGCCAAATTCATTAGAGCCTGAGCGCTTCTGTCACTGGCTTCGAAGAGCCATGCGCGGAGCTTACGCAATTGTCTGTTAGAATGGCATTAACGAATCGCAAGGTAATTTAAGGTAATCCCGACTATGCTTTCTCCCCAACAGGCCAGCGCCACACTTGAACTGGCCATGGATCTAATGCGCCGCCCCTCTGTAACTCCCGAAGATGCCGATTGCCAAGCCTTGATGATGCAGCGCTTGAGTGCTATTGGCTTTCAGTGCACCGAATTAAACTTTGATGATGTCAAAAACTTCTGGGCAGTGCGCGACGGTGGCGCAAGCGCGGCTGGCCCCCTACTATGCTTTGCCGGACATACCGATGTTGTTCCGACCGGACCAAGCAGCGAATGGAATACACCGCCCTTCGAACCCAGTTTAACAAATGGCTACCTCTACGGCCGCGGCGCTGCCGATATGAAAGGCAGCCTCGCCGCCATGATTACAGCCTGTGAAGCCTTTGTGGCTGAACACCCTGATCACAGCGGGCGTATAGCTTTTCTCATCACAAGTGACGAGGAAGGTCCCGCGATCAATGGCACCGTCAAGGTGGTCGAGTGGCTGCAGGCTCAAGGCGAGCACATCGACTGCTGTATTGTTGGCGAGCCCTCATCCACAGAGCGCCTTGGCGACGTCATCAAAAACGGCCGGCGTGGCTCACTCGGCTGTCGCATGGTGGTGAATGGTATTCAGGGGCATGTGGCCTATCCTCACCTCGCAAAAAATCCTATCCATGAGGCAGCACCGGCACTTAGCGAACTCGCCGCAACCGAATGGGATCCGGGCAACGATCATTTCCCCGCGACCAGCTTCCAGATTTCGAATATAAATGGCGGTACCGGTGCCACCAATGTAATTCCCGGCACGCTTGAGGTTATTTTCAATTTCCGCTTTTCAACAGAAACGACGGCGGATGCACTCAAGCAGCGAACGCAAGCGATACTGAAAAAGCACAATCTTGATGCCGAGCTGAACTGGAACCTCAGTGGCGAGCCCTTCCTGACCGCCGAAGGTGACTTGGTTAACGCGACGGTCGCGGCTATCAGTGAGGTCTGCGGATACGAAGGCAAACTTTCGACCGCAGGTGGCACCTCGGACGGCCGGTTTATCGCGCCCACGGGCAGTCAGGTTGTCGAGTTAGGCCCGGTGAATGCAACGATTCACAAAGTAGATGAGTGCGTGCGCGCGTCTGATCTGGACACACTGGCAAAAGTTTATCAGAGCATTTTGCAGCGGCTTTTGACTTAAGCTTTGGCCTTGAAAAGAGTCTTAGGCCCGCTTCAGACTTTTTAGTGCGTACACATCAAAGCGCACTGCCTTGCCGCTCACAGATAATGTCGGCTGACGGCCTGCCAGAGGCGGCGCTTTAATAGCGCGCTTTACCACAACGCGGTAGAGCGCCGCCGACAGGGCTACCTCTAGCAAGTCACTGCCATCGTCGCCGTGCCCGAGCAAGTGTTGAAACAACTGCATTTCTTTCTTTACCAGCGCCGATTTACCCGATGCCGCAAACATCGGATCCAGGTACACCACGTCAGTACGTCCGGCCAGGGCCAGCTCAGGCAGCAAGGCCTCAGCTCTACCCTTAAGCAGATCGAGTGGTCGCGCCCTTGCGTCATAGCCCGGATCTGCACGCAAGCGTTCAATCGCATCGCTCAATAACGCTGCCGCAACCGGATTTCCCTCTATCATTGTGACGGCGTAATCTGCACCGAGCATAATAGCGCTATCGCGTCCCAGACCTGCCGTCGCATCAACAACCGAAGGGCGAGGCTTGCCGCCACCGAGCGCTTTGAGTAGTAGCTCAGGCCCGCGGCGAGGTTTTGCCAAAGACGCTACAAAATCCACAAAAATGGGATGTTCCTTTCCGCCCAACCGTCCAAGCGTCAGAAAACCGGCTCGCTCCTGCAAAAAAAGGCCGGACCGGGTCGAGGCATCCCTGGCGTGCAGGAGCGGGATTCCGAGTTGAGTTGCCAGTGTCATGCTGCTCTGCGAGGCAGATGAACTGCCTTCGCCGATCAGTACACAGAGCTCATGATCTGAAATTAAGCTGGAATCGTCGGCCATCACGAGGCTGTCCTAGCAAATCCACGAAAGTTTCAAACAAGGGGCCCGGCGGTGGCTCGGCAAGCATAGTGACTTGATAGTGGCCGTTCGCGAAGAAAATGGCCTTACCTGATAAACGCAAGGCGTTGTCCGAATTCACGTTTAAGACGACGCGCCCAGTCTCACAGGTAAGGGAACCGGTGATTTCCTTTAATTGCGACAAGCCTTCAATGTTTCCCTCAAAATCCGAAAGGCGTAGCTCTCCGTCCAATGTTTGGCAGGCCTCGCCCTGAATTACAGTTTCTTCTACTACAAGGGCAATGGCCGAGTCGAAGCCCAACGGCGGAATATTCAGTAATTCACGAACCCGTTCCAGTCTGACGCTGGCCTTCAGGTCGCGAATCGTCGCACCGTTCTGATGGCTACCAACCTTTGCAGTCACCGCCAGTGGAGACGCAACGGAAAGCTTTATCGGCACTCCGGCAAACAGACCTGTAAGTGAGGGCCTGGCGCTCAGTTCATTTAAACGCAAAGGGCCCAAGCGAAGCCAATCCAGGCGTGCAGACCACAACGAACCCTTAAGCGGCGAAATGGCAACGCCTTCCGGCAGCGTTACCAAGCCGGCAAGTAACTTAACGGGGAAAGTCAGCGGCAGCGCGAGCAGAAATACTACGCCGTAGATGAGCATGGCCTTTTTAAGGTTCACAGCGCCGATTCCAGAGTCATTCGAATGGATACATGGCCCGGCGCGGGTAATTGGCCCATAGTGAGCGATTCAATCACCAGCCCCTGCTGTTGCAACTGGTCCGCAAATTGCAAAAACTGTTTGTAATTGGCGTCGGTAAAGAACACATTGAAGCGGCGCTCGCCGGAAGGTTCTATGCGGGATATCGCCAAGCCCAGTCCGGACGCTGCGCGCGTGATTCTCTGCTCAGGCGAGCCACTGTAGACCGCAGCTCCTTGTTTGCCCGATTGTCGATGTGCGCGAATACTTGCGGCGGCGGAGTGCATCCACTCCAGCGTCTGCACCCGGCTTTCATATCGCTGTTCGGCGCTTGCACGCCAAGACAGCAATGGCTGCCATATTGCGAGCCATATAATTAAGGGAATACCCACAGCCACGCCGCAATAAACGATCTTGCGCTCCCGCTCCGTGCGCTGTGTTAGCTTCCAATCTATGCTGCGCCAATTCACTAGCCTGCTCCCTTACTGATAATGAGCTGGCCACTAATTTGCTCGCCATTTTTCCGAAAGGTGCCCCGACTAACCGCGAGGTTCTCCTTTTGTAGCTCACTGCTGAAGGCATCGATAACGGCATAATTCCGGGCATCAACCGCGAGCCGCACGCTAGCGCTCTGACTTTGAAAGACCAACTGGGTCACCGTGACGGCCGATTGCCCCTGATAAGCCGCGGAGATCGGTGCCAGCAGAGGCAACAGCCCGGCGTCGCCGCGCTGACTTTCCAGGGCATTGAGCTGACTTTTCATTTGACTGCGTGCATTCACTACCTTGCGCGCCTCGGGAAAGGTCTCCCGATAAACGGATTCCGCAGCCGCGTCCAGCTGATCAGCCTGCTGCGAAAAATTAAACGCCGTGACAGCCAACAGCGTCCAATGCAAAACCAGCACCAATGCAGCGGCAATTGCAGGCCAGCGCAACAGAGCCAAGGTATCCAGCACCACATCGTGCAATTGATACGGGCCCTGGCAAAGATTGTTGCCCGGCATGGAAAAATAGCGGGCGGTTGCTTCCAATTGTGAAGCGACCAAACGCCTATCGTCGGAGATCGTTACGTCGCCCGAAGGTGCGCCTTCAACACTCAGCTCTACCGGTGTTCCATCAGTATCTCTATGTTGCGGTCGCCACCAGCAGGCAAATAGCTCGTGTTCCATACTCACAGCGAGATTTCCCACATGCGCCACAGTTCGGTGGATATCACGAAACACCGCCGGCGCCGCCAAAACTGCGTAATCGGGCAGCAAGGCACTTACTCGCAAGCCGGAGGCCTGTATCCAATCCAGCCATTCGTCCATGTGACTTTTATCAACAACCCACACAGTGCAGGGTTGACCCGCCCGGATTTTTTCGTGCGCTATGTGCACGCGCTCAAGCTCGCAGCTAAGTCGTTCTTCCACCTGAAACGGTAAAGCGGCCTCGGCACTCGCTCCGGCAATGGGCAAAGTAACCGACAATTGTGTTACCAACTCGCCCGGCACAAGCACCATACACGCCGTGCTACGCGAGTGCGACTTAAGCTCTTCAGACGCTACACCATCCTTCAATTCGCCACGGGCTGTAACGCATTGCTGCGCAGAATCCCATAGTAACCAATCACCATCGGGCGCGCTGGATGACGAGTCGAGCAATTTAAGTAAGAGCATTTCGCTCAAAAGAGTTCTCCGTATCGGCGCGACTGAACGCTTATTTTTTTGTCCGCCATAGTTAGCAGGGATTTCAGACTGAATTGCGTGTCGCGATATAAGACATTAATTGTGGCATGAAAGAAGGCCGACTGAACAGCCAGCTTGTCCCGATAGTCTTCGGGCAGTTCCTTGTCCGTCAGCGCCGGGTCAGCAAAAAATTGCTCAATACTCTCCCACCCGCCCTCCGGGCGCTGCTTTAGCAGCTGGGCGGCATCTTCCACACTGATTGTCGAGGCTAGCAGAGCAGCCAAGAGTGGCGCCTGCTCTTCCCTTAGCGTATTCACGTTAACCGTAGTCCCCGTTTTTGGCAGACTACAGAAAACGCTATTCAGCGTATCAATTTCCTTGCTCTCAAACTCCATTAACAGATTCAGCTCGCTGGCACTCACAATAAAACTATTCGCCGCCTGAAATGCCAAGTCGCGGTCGCCATAGTCCAGATCTTCTGCACCATAAAGCCCGTTGGGGTGCAAATCTTCGTCAATCCAATCCTGGACCCGGTCGCGCAACTGCAGTGCACGTGCGCGATCAAAGCCATAAAGCTCAAGCGCTGCAACAAACTGTTTCTCATAGGCGGTCTCGGCCGCTGGCGCATCCCCCGGGTTGCGCACAACTAGCAGATTATTGAGGTTAAAACAGGCGCTGGCGTCCCTGATCTGCCCCTGCAAGAACCCACCTTCAATAGGAAAAATGGCATCTTCGGTTGCCCAGGGCTGACCGAGATGAGTGCGGTCTTCATCTCCAAGCTGGTTCAGCAAGCTCATTGCCAATTGCTCGCCCCCGAGGGCGTACCAATAGGCTTGAGCATTTTGACGCTGATTATCCAGCCGTTTCACGTTAAACCGCAGTTGCTCGTTAATCTGTACCGCAATAATGGACAGGGTAGCCACGATTAACAGCACAAATATTAGCGCCGCCCCGCTCTCCCGATAATGCCCGCGCTCACAGGCTTTCATTTGCGCCTCCGGGTAGGAGCGCCATTATTTCAACGACCCCCCAACGTTCGGTATCCAACCGCAACGATACCGCTTGCGGCAAATCCTGCGCAGGAGTGCCAAGACCCAGGGCAGCAGGTGGCCATTCACGATGCCACTTGCCTTCACTGAAAAAGCCAAAATTAATCGCTGTAATATCGCTAATCATTTTTTGTTTGCGCCACTCGGTGGCACTAAGGGGATCAGGAACCGCAGCGCTATAGCGTACAAAGACCCTGTCTTCCAATCCGTAACGAATTCGCTCTAGTGAACTGCTGAAGGTTTCTCCCGGCAATAAACGTCTTCCATCGCGCGTAAACTCAAGTTGATAGGCTTCGCCTTCTGCAAAACTTAGTAGCGAAGATTCCTGCCTAATACCGTATTCATCGCGTCCGACGCGATCCAGCATTTGTTCCAGATCGCGTTGCACCAAAGTAAGTGACAAGGCCAATTCTTCAAGACTCTCGCTACTGGCACGCAAATGCTTTTGGTTTTCCAGCGAAGTGCCCAGCAGGGTACTGGAGAGCAGCGCAAGTACGGCTAAAATGCCTACCGCAATAAGTAGTTCAATCAAGGTCAGGCCGCGCTGCCGCCGCTTCACTTTTGCACTCCGGTAAAGGCGCTCAACTCGGCCAGTGCGGCGTCGTCCGGATCATCATATACGCTGATATCGAGGCGAACTATTTCGGCTGTATCGGTTTTATTGACGTTGATTTCCCAGCCAAATTCATAGGGCCCCTGCACCGCTTTGCCCGAGTCATTTTGAAGGCGGCCCTCTAATCGAAAGGTCAGCATTTGGTTGTGAGCAAGCAGACCCGCAAACTGACGGCGGGCTAGTTCGTCCACATGCAGCGCGCTGCTGCCGATGACTTTCGACAAGGAAACAGCGCCTACGGCAAATAGCAGTAGCGCCACCATAATTTCCAACAGGGTAAAGCCGCGCTGCCTCATTGCTGCTGCTCCAGCGTAAGGCTGTCGTTCAAAGTCAGCTCACGGCCTTCTGCGCCACGAATGATGAGCACAAAAGGTGACACCTGACCGTCGTTGGTGAAGAGGATTTGTGGCGATTGATAGTCTTGCGAAAGATCGAGTAACTTCTTTGATTGCTCAAGAAACATCGGATAGCGACTGGCGGCTGCTTGAAGTTCGCTCAACCTCGAATCGCTTTGAATATCCCACCCTGACGTTGTACGTTTGACTAAGAGCGGTTTACCGCCTTGCCACAAAATGCCGTGGGAGGTGCCGGTAAATACCGCCTCCTGACGCACGTAACGAAAGTAGGAAACCATCCTTTCCGACAGCTGCCGCATGTCGCGCTCGTCGTTATCCGAAGGTAGCGTCAACACAGCCGCGGCGCTTAACAAACCGATGATCAGTAATACAAGCATCAATTCCAACAGGGTCATACCCCGTTGGAATTGTTTTACAGGCAAGTGCTGATCACCAGTTGCCAATATCACTGGCTAAACCCTCGCCTCCTTCATCTCCGTCGGCGCCAGTAGAATATAGGTCGAAGGCGCCGTGTTCACCGGGCTGTAAATATTGATAGGGATTACCCCAGGGGTCTTGCGGCAGTCGTTTTATGTAACCGTCACTGCGATAGTTACGCGGCTCAGGCGACGAGGATGGCTTTTTAACCAAGGCATCCAGTCCCTGATCAGTCGTCGGATAGACGTGATTATCGAGTTTGTACATATCCAATGCTTGCTCTAACACTGAGATATCCGCCTTCGCCTTTTCCACCATCGCGCGGTCCTGATTCTGCAAGACGTTGGGAGCCACAATCGACACCAGCAAGCCGAGTATCACAATCACCACCATAATTTCCAGCAAGGTAAATCCCTGCTGCCGCGATTTCTTCGAATTCAACACCGTATTCACCACCGTTTAGCTCTCCTAAAAACCGGATAAATTATTGAGCTGCAAGATAGGCAGCAATATCGCGAGCACTATGCCGAGCACGATAATACCCATCGCAACGATAAGGATAGGCTCAAACAGACTCGTCATAATGCTTACCCGCATTTCCAACTCTCGAGCAAGATTGTCCGCCGAACGTTTTACCATGGCGTCCAGCTCACCGCTTTGCTCTCCACTGGCAATCATATAGACAGCCATTGGCGGCAACTCGTCCATTTGCTGCAAGGAAAAACTGAAACTCTTGCCCTCGCGCACGGCGTCGGCCACTTCACCCATGCCCTGCTGCAGGTGCAAATTATTCAGGGTGAACATGCCCACCTTTATCGCCTCGATCAACGACACTCCGCTCGCCAACAAAATGGCCAGAGTATGCAGCAGGCGGGCCGAATCCACCGTCAACAACACATCACCGACGATCGGAATTCGTAGCATTTTTTTGTGAATCGCCTTACGCCGCGTTTTATCGCTCATCCACCAGCGACCAACAAGGCCAGTTAATACCGCAACAATAATAGCCGGCAACCAGTAACTCACCATGGCGTCGCTAATCACAATCAGAATACGCGTCAGCAAAGGCAGGGTTTGTCCGTAATGATCAAACTGCGCCACGACCTTAGGCACAACGTAAACCATCAGCACAGCGATCACGCTCACTGCCACCACCGTTAAGGCCAGAGGATAAACCAGTGCCTGCATCAAGGTCGCGCGCAGCTTCTGGGAGTCCTCGGTGTACTCGGCCAACTGGTTCAGCACCAAGCCCAAATCACCGGACTGCTCGCCCGATGCGACCAGTGCACGGTATACGGGGGTAAATATGCGGGGAAAGTCGCCGAGACCGTCGGCGAGACTGTGACCTTCGAGTACGCGACTGCGTAGGCTCATCACCACCGACTGTAGTCGGCGATGCCGGGTCTGCCGGGAAGTCGCATGCAAGGCTTCTTCGAGAGGGATTCCCGACTGAAGAAGCGTTGCCAAGTGCCGCGTGAACAAGGACAGGTCGCCGATGCTGATGCGCTGCATGAGCGCAAGCCCACCCTGTTCGCCAGACTGCTTTTTTCGCGATGCGGTAACTTCAACAGGAATCAAATGGCGTTCGCGCAACTGTTGCCGGGCCAATCGGTCCGAGTCCGCTTCCAGAAGCCCGCGCTGACGCTTACCGCTAGAATCCAGTGCTACGTAATCATACGCCGGCATCGGCGGATTCCTCACGAACACAGCGCAGCACTTCGTCGATACTGGTAAGCCCCTCAACGACCAGCCTGCGACCCTCGTCAAGCAAGCGCGTCATGCTGCCACGGGCCGCGTCGAGAATTGCCTGCTCACCGGCACCGTTGTGAATTAATTCTGCGACCTTGCGATCAACCGTCAGTAATTCGTATATGCCACTTCGACCGCGATAACCGCTATGCAGACATTCATCACAACCTCTGGGCAGATAAGCGATGCTGCCTGCCAGGGAACTATCCCCCAGAAGCGAGGCCTCAACGGAATCCATCGGATGCGCTTCGCGACAGCTCGAGCAAAGCTTGCGAACCAGGCGCTGAGCCAAAATACCTTTCAGGCTGGAGGATATCAGGTAAGGCTCTATGCCTATATCAATTAGCCGGGTAATGGCACCAACCGCGTTGTTCGTGTGCAAAGTCGACAGTACCAGGTGACCGGTCAAACTCGCTTGAACGGCAATTTCAGCAGTTTCCGCATCGCGGATCTCACCGACCATGACCACGTCCGGGTCCTGCCGCAAAATCGCCCGCAAACCACGGGCGAAAGTCATCCCGACTTTAGTACTTACCTGTGTCTGACCAATCCCGTCAACGGCGTATTCAATGGGATCTTCAACCGTCAATATATTGCGTATTCGATCGTTAAGCAGAGTCAGGCCCGCATAGAGCGTCGTTGTTTTACCTGAACCGGTGGGCCCGGTTACCAGGATTATGCCATTGGGGTTTTTCAGTAACTGCGTCACCTTGGCCAGTGTGTCTTCCGGCATGCCCAAATGCAGCAGATCGATACGCGCTGCCTGCTTATCCAACAGACGCATAACCACGCGCTCGCCGTAACTCGATGGAATCGTCGAAATCCGCACATCAACTGAGCGGCCAGCGATTTTTAGCGACACGCGGCCATCTTGCGGTACGCGTTTCTCGGCGATATCAAGCTTCGCCATAACCTTGATACGCGATACCAGCAGTGGCGCCAAACGTCGATTGGGACTGAGCACTTCCTTTAGAATACCGTCGACACGCAGCCGAACAGACATCGCTTTTTCATAGGTTTCAACATGAATATCGGACGCACCAAGTTTGAGAGCTTCGGCAAACAGGGCGTTGATCAGGCGGATCACCGGTGCATCGTCTTGTGACTCCAGTAAATCCTGTGATTCAGGCATGGCCTCAATCAGCTTATCAAGATCGACTTCATTACTAATGTCGTCGATAGCGTCCATACCACTGCCGCTTTGCTGCTGATATTCGGCGTTAATCTTTTCCGCCAAAAGGGCTGACTCACACAGCATGGCGTTCACCGGTCGCTTGCTGACCCTGCGAATTTCAACCAAGGCTTCGCGCGGCGTGTCATGACAATACAAGACTTCTACAGCGTCGGATTCGCGAGTAATCAGGACCTGATTTTTGCGTGCGTACGAGTAAGACAGCATGTCACGCCTCAGGGCTTATTAGGCTCAGCATTTGAGTCAATGTTCGATTCCAATTCCGGCAACATGCCTATTGGCGAGGGATCCAGTCCCGTCCAGGCTGGCAGTACCGGGGCCTTCGCATTCGGGAACAAGTTTATGCCGCCATCGTGCATCATAATTTGCTGGGCCCGGATATAGTTGTATTTTTCCGATGACAGACCACGCAAGGTGGTGACGTCGCGCACAATGGTCGGGCGAATAAATACCATCAGATTCCGTTTGACCTTTTGCGTGCGGTCCGCACGGAAGAAGCGGCCGATAATAGGCATATCACCCAATATTGGCACCTTCTCAGTCGATTCCTGGATGTCGTCGTCAATCAAACCACCCAGCACAATGGTCTGACCGTCGTTGACCAACACCGTGGTACTGATAGTCCGCTTATCGGTGATGATATCCGAGGCCGACAGGCCACTCAGCGACGAAACTTCCTGCTGCAGACTCAGCTGCACGGCATCACCTTCATTGATCTGTGGCGTCACCGTTAGCTTAATACCGATTTCCTGACGGGTGATCGTCTGAAAAGGATTGGAATTATTTGAGCTCGCGGTGGATCCGGTCAGTACCGGTACTTCGCTACCGACCAGAATGGACGCTTCCTGATTGTCGAGGGTCAGCAAACTCGGAGTCGAAAGAATGTTGGATTCGGTTTCACTGGCCAAAGCCGTCATCAAGGCGCCGAAGCTGAAACCGTTGGCATTGATTTTACCTAAACCCAACGACACACCCTGTAAGCTGCCAAGCACAGACCCTAGCGCGTCGCCGCCCGCCTGAGCCGCACCCGCCACATTGAAAATACCGGCCGGCGTAGTAGAGCCAAAGTTAATCCCGCCAATCGGCGCGGTACCGGAAGGATCACCGCGAAATAGCCACTGCACTCCAAGTTCCTTGGCGCGGCGGTCCGTCAATTCAATAATAATTGCCTCAACCAGTACCTGTGCGCGGCGGATGTCGAGCCGCTCTATTACGTCACCAAGGTTACGAATGATATGAGGACTTCCCGACAGAACCACGGAATTGGTTGGCTCGTGCGCTTCGATATTGATATTACTTTTCGACGCCGACTCCTTATCACCTTCCTGTTTTAACATAGCTTCACTGACGCTTTTCAGCACCGGCACCATGTCTTCGGCCTTGGCGTAACGAAGATACTGTACGCGCACATTCGAGGAGGTCGTTACCTCGGTATCCAACTCCCTGATCAGCTTTTTGAGGTAATGCCGTGAATTCTGGTCACCGAAAATTACCAGGGTGTTGGTTCGCAAATCAGAAGTAATAATAGGCTTCGGCGTACCCTGCTCCTTAGCCTGGTCATTAATTAACTTCGTGAGGATACGTTCGAGCTCCTTCGCGGAAGCATTCTTGAGTTCAACGGTTTCCATCGACTGGGAATCCGCCTTATCCACTTGCTGGATAATTTGCAGCAAACGTCGAACATTAGACTCACGATCAGTGATAAGAATTACATTGGAAGCACTGTAGGGCGTGATGACACCCGTGCGATTGTCTACCAGTGGACGCAGAGACGGTATCAGTTTATCCACATCCACATTCTGCACCTGCACAATGCGCGTGATAATAGACTCGCTTTGATTCGATGCGTCACCGTCGACCTGAACCTCAATCCCCTCTATTTTTGCCGCCTGGTTGGGGATCACTTTGAGGATGCCGTTGCCCATATCCACAACAGAAAAGCCACTGACTCCGAGTTGCAGAAGAAAGACTTCGTACAACTCGGAAGCGTTAAGTAATCGCGGACTTTTAATATTGACGTCGCCCTTTACTCGCTCGTCAACAACAATGGTTTTATTGGTGAGCTTGGAGACAGTATTAATAAACTCACGAATATCAACGCCGCGCATATCCAGCTCGAAAGTCTCTTCGGCCTGCACAGGTTGAACCAATATGAGCGAAAAACATAGAGCGAGGGCAAGCACGCTTGAGGCTAGCCAGGATTGCTTCATCATAAATTCAGTCTTATTGTTTGTTGGAGTCCATTGCGTAGTATTTCAACTTCCACGCTCTGGCTATTATTAACGGAGTTTAGCAGATCACTGACCGCCGCTTCACCTACTCGCTGACTGTTGATAGCCACTACCACATCACCCGGTTGCAGCCCCAGCTGACCAAACAGCCGTTTGTCCCGACCCGGTTGGACAGTAAAACCAACCGTTTTACCCCCCTCTACTCTGGGTTCAGCCGAAATATAGCGCGTCAGTCGCAGCGGATTGGTATTCAGCGTTTGCCTGGGGTCGCCAATCAAGCGACGAATCGAGGGATCGTTTAGATTAACGCTGGTGCTAACCCCACCGGGACGGCTCATCACCCTAATTTCATTGTCGCGCACGCCGGCGCGAGCGGGTCGATCCAGCTCTATTTTCTCATTGCCACCGGCACGGGCAATAATCGCGTAGTCCGATGCAACCGTGACCAACGTGATGTCCTCGCGCACATCCAGCTTATCGCCAACTTTATAGGCATACTCTTTGCCGTCGTGCTTGAGTATGGCGACGCCTCGCTCACCACCCACAACTACACCCAGCAGATTGATCCGTAAACTGGTGCGCTTGACGGCTTCGGCTGCAAGGGGAGCATTTGCAGAGACTTTGGCGGCCTCGCCGAATAAGGGTACAGCCATGAGAGTGGCAAGGTTATAGGAAGGCGCTGCCGATTGCGGTGCCACTGACTCGAAAGAGGCCGATCCTGCAGGGCTGGTTTGCTCGTCAACGGCCAGCGATAGCAACTCCCAGCACAATAAAGCGCTCAACCAGCCCGCCAGTGCGAGCAATAGCGCACTGACGACGGGTACTAGTCGTTGAACTGTCAGCATAAAACCTGTATTAAACCTCACTATTGTCGGTTCGAGCAAAGGCGCACAATGTTGTGCACCCGACAATGGCAGCGCCGCAATCCGGTTCCGGTTAGTGACTATCCGGACGCTGGGCCCAGTGTACATTCAGATCGAACCAGCCCGCAGTCAATCAGCCGGGCGGTGATTATAAAGAGTCTTTATGAATTTTCCGTTACTATACGCACCTTTGCGCCGCAGTACAGCCTTATGATCAGCCTCTTTAAAGCCCTCTCCCGCCTCCCTTGGCCCGCACTTTACGGACTGGGCAGCGTGCTGCGTTTTCTAGCCTTTAATCTTGCAGGGTACCGCCGCAAAGTTATCGATAAGAATCTCCGGACAATCTTTCCCGAGGCCAGTGCGAAAGAACGAGCCGCAATAACCCGAGAATTCCGCCGTAATTTTGTCGAGCAGGCTATGGAAACGCTGAAAGGCCTCACCATGAGCGAAGCTGAACTGATTGAGCGCGTACACATCGAAAATCCGGAAGTGCTGCAGCCCTATATCGACCGCGAACAACCGCTGCTAATACTGACCCTGCATCAGGGTAATATTGAATGGGTAACACAGCGCATAGCGCAGTCCTTACCCTGCCCTGTCGCCGGAATCTATAAGCCATTGCACAATGCCACCACCGACGCGCTGATAAAAGAGGCACGATCGCGTTATGGTGTGCCGGTGGCCATGAAAAGTGCCGCGCGGGAAATACTACGCCAACGAAAAAGCTACCGCTGTATGGTGCTGGCCGCCGACCAATCACCCATCAGTCGCGACAAGCGCTTCTGGCACCCCTTTTTCAGCCGCCCGGCGCCATTCTACTTCGGTCCCCAAACTATCGCCGAAGCAACCAATAATCCCGTTGTGTTTGCCCATCCGCGCCGCTTGCGCCGCGGCTACTACAGCATTCGCTGGGAAGTACTGGCAGAGCCTCCTTACAAGAACAGCGGCAACGAGGTTTTAAAGCGCTTTATAGCGGCCTGCGAGCGCTCAATTCGCGAGCAACCCAGCACCTGGTGGATCAGCAACAAGAAGTGGAAAAGCCCCAAACCCTTCGAGTTCGAGGCATTTGCCGAGGCTGAAAAACTGGGGAAAAGCTGAATTAAGTCCTATCAAGCAAGCGCGGGGCACTCAATGCGCAAACTATCGCGCGACGCGCCATTTCTGCTAAAATCCGCCGCTTACTGAAACCGGAATAGCCTGCCGCTCCTGAATCCACGAGGCTTTTGGTTCGCTTTTCA
The DNA here is from genome assembly GCA_041625575.1 of Litorivivens sp. GTDB lineage: Bacteria > Pseudomonadota > Gammaproteobacteria > Pseudomonadales > Spongiibacteraceae > Litorivivens. The sequence continues at coordinate 31,496 of JBFJTG010000001.1, read as the reverse complement.
CTGGCTCACCTCACTGCCGCTTACACCGGCAAGATTGATTACAGGACAAATTAGCATGAGTCTTGCCGTTAAGGTTTTGGCCGTAAATGATGATCTGCCGATCCGCACTGACGCGCCGGTTCACAGCGGTAAAGTTCGTTCCGTGTACTGGTTAACCGCCGCTGACAGCCGTCGTCTGATCAGGGAAAAAGGCTACGACGTGGCTGCTGATGCACCCCTGGCCATCATGGTGATCAGCGACCGCATATCGGCCTTCGAATGCATCTGGCACGGCGTAGGCGGTATACACGGCGTACCAGGCAAGGGCGCCGCCTTAAACGCCATCGCCAACCACTGGTTCAAGCTCTTTCGCGAAAACGGATTGGCGGATAGTCACATACTCGACATCCCACACCCTTTTGTTTGGATTGTGCAGAAGGCTCGCCCGATCATGATCGAGGCGATTGCCCGCCAGTATATTACCGGCTCTATGTGGCGCTCCTATGCCAAGGGAGAGCGCGAATTCTGCGGCATAAAAGTGCCTGACGGTTTGCAAAAAGACCAAAGGCTGCCCGAGCTACTTATTACTCCCTCGACTAAAGGCATTCTCGAAGGCATTCCCGGCGTGCCGGCTCAAGACGACGTCAACATTACGCGCGCTGATTTAGAAGACAATTTTGAAGCCTTTCATTTTTCCAACAAAGACGACATCAATCTTTACGAAAAACTGCTCAAGGAAGCCTTCAAGGTCATCAGTGACGAACTTGAAAAACTGGACCAGATTTTTGTCGACACCAAATTCGAGTTTGGCTATGTCACAGACAAGGCTGGCAAGGAAAAACTGATCTACATGGATGAAGTCGGCACGCCGGACTCGTCGCGTATTTGGGACGGTGCGTCCTACAGGGAAGGAAGCATCCTCGAGAATTCCAAAGAAGGCTTCCGTCAATTATTGCTAAAACATTTCCCCGATCCGGATATTCTGCTGAACAAAAACCGAATGGTCGAACGCTCTGCGCTGGCTCGCGACAACGCATTGCCGGAATCTGTACTGATGGAAGTGTCCAAGACTTACATGGATATTGCCGAAAAAATCACCGGCGAAAAACTGAAGCTCTCAGATAACCCCAAAGCGGAAATTATTGACATTCTGCGTGATCAGTACGACCTGATCGATTGACACTCCCGAGCGCAAAGCTCCGGGTGGACTGTTTTCACCGCGATGATCGAAAGCAGGTTTGTCAGGCAATGGCCAGCCAATCAAAACCATTTTCCTGATCTGCCGATATCGCAGTATCCATCGACGCGACCACCCGTCGCAGGGCAGCTTCAGCCAGCGCTAGCGTGTTGTTCTTTTCGCTAATGTGCGCCATAACAATATGCTGCAAGCGCTCAAGCTCAACGCTGGACAGCAAGTCAGCAGCCTGCTCGTTACTCAAATGCCCCCAATCGCCACCAACCCTATTTTTTAGTGAGGGCGGGTAAGGGCCGCGCGCCAGCAAATCGCAGTCGTGATTGAATTCCAGAATGAGGGCATCGCATTGACGGTACTGTTCGCAGACAAACGGCGTGATGCTGCCTAAATCTGTCAGCAAGCCCAGGCGACGTTTGCCATCGGAAAATACATACTGACAAGGCTCCCGCGCATCGTGGGGCACGGCAACCGGTGTGATATCGATATCGCCTACACTGAACACCGCGTGGGTATTCACCTCACGATAACCCGGCAAGTTGGCGACCGCATCATATTGGGCGGTGCCATTGCTGGCGTATACCGGCAAGCCATACTTACGCGCCAGCGGTAATACCCCTTTTATATGGTCCGAATGCTCGTGGGTAACCACAATTGCCGTTAAATCATCGGCGCGTCGACCAAGCCGACTCAAGCGCCGCTCGGTTTCCTTAAGCGTAAATCCGCAATCGACCAGCAAACAGGTGTTCTTATTTTCCAGCAGCGTGCCATTTCCACGACTGCCACTCCCCAAAGATGCAAAACGCATGTTCAGCCTTTGTCAGTCGTGGTCAGGATATGAAGCCCTTGATCTGCTTCAGTGCGCGCTCCAACACTTCCTTGCTATCGTCACGAGCTTCGAGAGGCGAAATGGTGATGTGCATTTCCGTGTCACTTGCTGCCTTCATTTCTATAATGAAACTCTTGGCTTCGGATTCCCGGTCTTTCACATAACGGCGGAACCACTGCGACTCACTGCCCTCTTCGGCAATCGTAATCCAATAGCGCCCTTCAGTGCGATTTCGGTCATCAATAACAAAACCGGATTTTTCTATCGCGTTGGCCAGTGACGCCCAGGCGCGATCAAAAGGAAGCTGCAATTTAACGTAGGGTTTGGCGCCCCCAACAAGGGAAATTCGGCCGCCCGCTTCCACATTTCGCTCTGCCAGCATTGATACACTGCTCGCGGCCTCGGAATCGGCAAGGTATTGGGCCAGAGCCATGGTCATCTGTTGCTCGCGCTCTTCGCTAACCGAACCTCGTGGCCAACTGGAATCGTTGGAATCCACAGACGATTGCAAAACGTAGATTTCGCTCGTACCGCGCTGTACTCCCTGCTCTATCCGGAAGCGATAGCGCTCGCGTGGCTGGCTTTCAATTTTGGGTTGCACCCAGCCGGTTTCGATGATGCCGTTCACGGCATCGGTGCGCGCTACAGGAAAGCCACCGAGATTCAAAAATCCGCGCAGCCTCGGCCATATCTGTCCGGGCGAGCCGTCCAGCAACACCCAGCGCTCATTACCCATTTTTTGAATGCGGACTACGCCTTGTTCCGCATCTTTAATGAGCGGGTCGGGTTGCGGCACGGAAAACTTGCCGGGCAACACAATATGCGACTCAATACCCGGCACACGATAGCTGTCGTGCAATGAATTGCTTTGAATTTCAGGGGGCAATTGCAGCGGCTTGGAAAGCTGCGATTGGCGGTAGTCATTGGCACGATCACGCCAGGTACACCCGCTTGCCACGATGAGCGAGAGGGTCAGTAGAGCCAAAGTTCTTATCATTCGAATCCCAGATAAATTCATTACAATACAGACGCTGTCTGCAGAGCTTGCTTAAGTTCTTCGCGTGCCCACTTGCCTAATGGAGTCAGTGGCAAGCGTATGCCCTTCTCAATCCGACCCATTTCGTAGAGCGCCCATTTCACGGGAATTGGGTTCGCCTCAAGAAACAGCTTGTGATGCAGGACGTCGATCTGGGCATTAATTTTTTCGGCGGTATCGCGATCACCGGCAATGGCCGCCTTGCTCATTGCGGCAACCTGCACTGGCGCGACGTTGGCCGTTACCGAGATATTTCCGACCCCGCCAAGCAGCATGAGTTCCATCGCTGTGGCGTCATCACCGGAATAAACTGCCAGGCGACCCTGAACACCCTCGATCAATGCCTTACCACGCACCAAATCGCCGGTAGCGTCCTTGATGCCCACAATATTATCGATATCAGCCAGACGAAATACCGTGTCGTTGCTCAGGTCACAGGCGGTTCGGCCCGGCACGTTGTAAAGTATTTGGGGGATATTAACCGCCTCAGCGATGGTCTTGTAATGTAAATACAGACCCTCCTGAGTCGGCTTATTGTAATAGGGAGTCACGAGCAGACAGGCGTCCGCACCCGCTTTGCTCGCGGCTACGGTCAGCTCTATAGCCTCCGTGGTGGAGTTGGCACCGGTGCCCGCGATGACCGGTATACGACCGGCCACGCGCGCAACAACGCTGCGAATAACCTCGCAGTGCTCATCCACGTCCAGCGTCGAAGACTCACCCGTGGTGCCCACAGCGACAATCGCATCGGTACCACTTTCCATATGCCAGTCGAGCAAATTGGCCAGCCCCTGCCAGTCAATCGTGCCGTCGTCCAACATCGGCGTCACCAGCGCAACCATACTGCCGGTAATCATCAAACTTCTCCCAAATTTCGCAAGGCGCCAATGGTAAAGGTGGGCAACCCCAAGCTCAAGCGACTTTTTTGCTTGGAGCCCTTGAATTTACAGGGGAGAGAACGGACATAGTACTTGGATAGTATCTGCACAGTCCCGGCATAACACTGGCATGGCCCTTAACTTGCCCCTAGACTGTCATCCTAAACCAAGCCGCATAACGAAGGAGGTGCACAATGCGTCTATTTATTAGCCTGTTACTGACACTGTTGCCGACTTTGCTCTACGCGGAAGACTTCAGAACCGAGCCGATGACCAAAATGGATCGCCACTTTATGGATTCCCAGGTCAGCGCCCTCGACGACATCAGCCGCCGTTATCTGGGCCGACAGCTCAGGGGCAGCAAGCAAAACGATCTCGAAGTTTTACAAGAGCTGCTGGACCGCAAGCTGGTAAAAGCCGACGATACCGCCAAGCTGCAGGGCATGGGCGTCGTTTTGGGAGACCATTTGCTAACAGAGAAAAAGCTATTCTGGACGATCTACACGGACCGCAAAGGTCGTAGTCGCGCCCTGGAAATACCCGGCAAGCGCGAATTTGTGTTCCCGATGACCATGATCTCCCGCCGCGTTGAAGCGGGTGCCGAGGTCAATGTCCTTGAGGTTTACAACAAAGCCGCCAAAATAGTCGATGAAATCCAGGACAAACGGGGTTTCCAGTAAACCTCATACCAAATACGCCAATACCAGGGGAATGGTTGCGAAGCTCAGCAAGGTCGAGGCCATTACCAGACCCGCAACCGCCTCAGGGCTACGCTGGTATTGCTGGGCGAGTAGATAATTGAATACGGCCGCAGGCGTAGCGGCCTGCAGCAAGACAACCCCGCGTAACAGCCCCTCTAGCTGTAAGACTTCGACCGTTAACACACCCGCCAGCAAAGCGGTGACGACGCGCGCCAAGCCCATCGCTAGCGCCCTGCCACTGTCGCGTAATCGCAGAGACACCAGGGATACGCCCAAGGTCAGCAGCATCAGCGGTATTGCCATGCCACCAAGAAGATCCACGGTATTGCGTACTGTCAACGGAAGCTCCAAATCCAGAAAGATCATGAACAGGGCCAGTAGCCCCGCCCAAACCAAAGGCGAACGCACAAGTGCCCTACCCGGCATGCTGGAGGTGAGCACAGCCGTGCCAACGGAAAAGTGCACCAGCGAAAACACTACAAAAACTCCCAGGGACAGTGCCAAACCCTCCGTCCCAAAAGCAAAGAGGCAAAGTGGTAAGCCCATATTGCCGGAATTGCCGAACACAATCGGAACGCCGATATCCCGCAGCGGCCAACCCAACAACTTGCAGACAAGCGCAGATAGAAGCGCAGCGAAAATTAACATCACCACGGCGGCGGCCAAAACGTCGAGCAAAGCCCCGGGAGCGAGATCTGTTGACCCCAGGGTTCCAACAATCAAGGCGGGGGCGCCGATCTTCATAACGAGATCGCCGACAAATTCATTGGGAAAACGTCGCTGACTTCGCGCCCACCAGGCGCCCAGAACCACACAGACAATGACCGGTGTGATTACCGGCACAATGGTGCCAAGAACCGTGTTTTCAAAAATGTGGAGATCGAACATTTCCGGGGAGTATTCCCTATCCAGGCGTTTAAAACTGAAAAGCAAGGCAATCGAAGAAGATTAGCCTGTTGGCCAGAAGAGTGCGAGGGATGAAAGCGATGCCAAGTGGGGAATGTTGGAAGTCCGCCCTCGCTGAAGGCGGACCCGAAGTTCAGAGCAACTAAAACTGCATGGGTCGTAACATGGCGTCGTGACCACCGTCGGCAAAGAATATGGAACCTGTGACAAAACTAGCCTTCTCACTTAACAGAAAGCAGACCACCTGAGCAATGTCAGCAGGTTGACCCACTCGTCCCAAAGGAACCGTTGCAGCAAAGTCTTTCATCGCCTGACCAACCTCCGGATCTTTATTGGAAGCATCCACCAGCGGCGTTTGGGTAATGCCCGGCGCAACGGCATTCAAACGAATACCCTGTTGGGCATAAGCAGCAGAGTTGCTGCGCAGCCACTGACTCACTGCGCGCTTGCTACCGGCGTAGGCCTGATTGGCATCGCGCGCATCGATCAAAGTACAGGCTTTTTCTTCGTCGCCCGCCAGTAGCGCTGCAGTGTAATCATCATCGGGCAGCATCGGCGCCGAGTTGGAAGAAATCATCACAATACTGCCTTTGCGTTTGGCGAGCAGTTCTTTCACACCTTCGGTGGTCGCAATCGCACCAAAATAATTAACCCGAGTAATTAAAGAAAAGGGGCGCGCCGCCGGCCCCAGCCCCGCGCAGGGTACAAAACCATCCAGACCATCGGGTGCCGCAGCTTTTATACCCTCAATGGCAGCCTGCCGTCCCGCCGCGCTGGACAGATCCGCAATAATATCGGCATCTTTAATATCCACGACGATAACCTGATGACCTTCGGATTGAAGTTGCGCCTTAATGGCCGCGCCTATACCAGTGGCACCACCGGTCATTGCATAAAGTCCCATAGATTTATTCCCGCTTGTTGGCTGATGTGATGTTAAGTGGCCGAACTTAAATTTGTCCGGCCATAAAATGTATTGCCTCTCTAGCCGCGGTCAGGGGCACAGGCAAACCCAGAAAGCCGTGAATCATATCGTCATAGCAGTGATAATTCACCGCTACTCCTGCTGCCACTAGCTTGTCCGCAAAAGCCTTGCCTTCATCGCGCAGAGGGTCGAAGCCAGCCGTAATAACAGTCGCCGGCGGCAATCCTGAAAGGTCCGCAGCGCGCAGCGGGCTCGCCAAGGGATTGTCCGCATCGCTCTCTTTATCCAGATAATGCCTCCAAAACCAACGCATCATTTCCTGACTTAGAAAATAGCCTTCAGCAAAATCCTGATAGGAGCCGGTCGTGAAATCGCAATCCGTAACCGGGTATATAAGAAACTGGTGTGCGATTTCCGGCCCACCCTGCTCCCTAGCCATCATACAAACTGCGGCTGCGAGACAACCACCGGCGCTGTCGCCACCGACCATCAACTTACCGCTACCCTTAATAGCGGCCATATTGTCTGCGCACCACCGGGTAGCGGCGAAGCAGTCATCCGGCGCCGCCGGAAAAGTTGCTTCCGGTGCCAAGCGGTAATCGACCGACACCACCACGGCATTCATCGCCGTACAGAGCTTGCGGCAGAGGTCGTCGTGGGAATCGAGATCGCACAACACGAAACCGCCGCCGTGATAGAAGGCCAACACGGGAAAGGGCCCACTGGCATCCGGCGTATAAATTCGAACAGAAAGATCTCCGGCAGGGCCTGCAATTGTGCGGTTCTCAACCGCGCCCACGGGATGCACTTCCTCAACCGGAGGAAAGGCGAACAAGACCCGGTATTCTTCTGGCGTTATGGTATCCAGCGACGGCATTTCCATGCTGTTCATAAATGCCAGCATATCGGTCAATTCTGGGCTGAGGGCCATCGTGTCTCCTTACTGATTTACATTATTCGTTCTACTCACAAACGAGTCTAGCACCCGCATGCTCTCGCATAGCGTTACCGAATTGTTAGCCGGGGAAGCGCCTAGTCATCAACCGTATATTGATTGTAAAGCGGATTCCTGTTGGCCATCAGATCATCGATTCGACGCTGGTATTCCGGCTTGAAATCTTCGTGGGTAAAGACCCAGAAGCGCTGCTCGCGAATAGCATCGAACACTAGCGCGGCGCAGTCTGCTGGCGCCATGCCCTGACTGATACCGTCGGTGAGATACTGCATCAATTGCTGCTGACCTTCCGAGGGCGCTGCCTGCGCATCGCGCCCCTTCCCCGACTCGGCTATGCCGGTCGCGATAGGACCCGGACACAGTGCCGACACCGACACCGGCGTATCGGCGAGCTCATAACTCAGGGTCTCGGTCAGGGCGAGAACCGCCTGTTTGCCGACGGTATAAGGCCCCATCAGGGGTGCGGCCATCAAACCCGCCAACGACGAGGTGTTGACAATGTGCGCTTGAGTTCCCTGCGCCAACAAGCGTGGCACAAAGTGGTGTAGACCGTGCACTACGCCCATCAGGTTAATGTTGAGAATCCATTGCCAGTCTTTTAGAGGTATTTCCCAACTCGCGCCACTAATCAACACCCCGGCATTGTTGAAAAGCAAATCGACCTGCCCAAATTGCTTCCAGGCGAAATCAGCCAGAGCCTTCACTTGCTCACTATCGGAGACGTCAGTGACCTGATACAGCGCTGCTGTATCCAGGGAATCAGCCAGAACCTTCAAGCGTTGCTCGTTAACGTCAGCCAGCACCAGGCGCATGCCTTCCTTTGCGCAATGCCGCGCTAGGCCCTCGCCTATGCCACTTGCGGCACCTGTAACCACAGCCACCCTGCCTTTAAAATCGTTCATCTTACCCACCCTGAATTTTCATCGTGTGTTGTTTATCGCAGAAGCCCACAGGGCGTGCATCGTCTACCCGGACTAGTGAGAACGATTACAGCTCAGTCACATTCTTGTAGAGTAGCTAGCTGCAATATAGTGTGTAGCAACAATAACAATTAGAAGATCGAGCGATAGACAGACATGGACGAGCGCGAAAGCCAATTATTAGAAGCAATCTATGACGCTCCCCTATCCGACCCCGTTTGGAGCGCCTGCTTGCATGTCCTGCGCACCACACTAAAAGCCGACGCCGCCATCTTGATGCTGCGCCAGCCCAACGAACTCGAACGCGGCGTCATTATCGCCGACGGGATTCCCGGGCTGGACGGCGAAATCGGCGATAACCCCTACAGCGAGCATTTTTACACTATCGACCCCTTCGTAAATATGCCCGACAACACCACCGTTACTCTCGACGAACATCTCGACCTGGAGGCACTGCAGGACAGCGAATTCTACAAACTCAGCATGGAACCCTTTGGCATTTACCATATTGCCGGCATTGAGCTCAGCAGTGGTGGCGAACTGGACGGCAGTCTGCGGCTCACCCGCACGCGTGGACGTGACGGTTTTTCTGCCGAAGACAGAGAGTTACTCAACAGCATGATTCCCCATTTGAAACGCGCACTGCGAATTCACGGTCGCCTGGAAAGCACCAACAGTGAAAAGGAGCTCTACGCTCAAGCCGTTTCCCAACTCTCGGTGGCGACCTTTTTTCTGAATGAAAAACAGCAACTTGTGGACAACAACCCGATGGCCGAACGCCTAATAAGCGCCAATCGCGGCATAATGCTTAAGAGCGGAAAATTGACCTTGCTACGCCCCATCGACAATCAGAAACTGCGCAACGCTATCGAGGCTGCGCTCAACGCGCGCAGTCGTGGCGATACCGTATTTGCCCAAGCTATGCCGGTTTACGACAACAGTGGCGACTGCGTGTTAGGGCTAACCGTAAGGCCTTTGGCGGTGAAACGTCACCGCGAGCACGACGACGAGGCCGTGATTGCCATATTTGTCAGCGACGCGGCATCCACCCGGGAAACGCCGCACTCCTCCCTGACTCAGCTCTTTGGCCTGACTCCGGCGGAAAGTCGGCTCGCAACGGCTCTGGCCAATGGCCTCAGCCTCGACGACGCCAGTGCCAGCCTGCATATCAGTCGCAATACCGCCCGTGCACACTTGCGCTCGATCTTTTCAAAAACCGGCGTAAGCCAGCAAACGCAGTTAGTTGGCCTGATACTCAAAAGCGTCGCACCTTTGGGATAAATCTTTCGGACTTTTCTCGATCTTAACTGCATCGAATGTCGTCCAAAAATTCCAGCAAATAGCGGTTCACCTCCTCCGATTTTTCCAACTGCACCAAATGCCCGGCATCGGGAATCATTTCCACCCGTCGCAAATCCGGGAACTGCGCTCGCATTAAGCTAAACGGATCATCGCCGTGAAAGCCTTCCAGATCAACGTCGTGCTCGCTCCCCAGAAAATAGGCCGGCACACGACTCTGCCACCCTTCCAGCGATTTGCGTTGCTCCCATTTCAAATCCATTGAACGATACCAGTTCAAACCACCGGTAAATCCGCTGCGCGCATATTCGGAGTGAAAATATTCAAATTCAATTTCTGTCAGCCAGGGCCAGGGCAAGGGCGGCGCATCATTCATCGCCTCTATATATGTCGCCGTTGGCGGATACTTCCAGGTCGCAAAATAGTCTCCATCTCCGCTCAGGGCCCAAAATACCTTTTGCAAAAAAAGCCGCGGCTCGGCGGCCAAATCCCGATCTGCCGGACCGACGGGACGAAAGTACTCGATGTGCAAAAAATGCTCTTTGGCCATTTCCGCATATTCTGTGAGCGGCGGTACCTGCGGATTGTGGGGGGCAGCCGGATTTTCCAAGCCAATCACGGCAATGACCCGCTCGGGATGCAAATGAGCCAGGTCGTATACCGCAAAGGCACCGAAATCCAGACCGCCGAAAATGGCCTTTTCGATACCCAGATGATCTAGCAAGCCTAGCAAATCCGCGGTAATGGCATCCACGCCATAAGCACTGGCATCTGCTGGCGCCTCGGTTTGGCCCATCCCCCGCATATCAGGTGCTATCACCCGATAACCCGCGGCGGCCAGAGCAGGAATCTGGCGGTGCCAGCTAAACCAGAGGTGGGGAAAACCATGGCACAAGACCACGGGCATGCCCTCGCCCTGTTCCACGTAGTGCATCTGTATGCCGTTGATTTGTGCGTGGTGGTGTGACCAATTCGCTCGCGCCATCAATATAAGCCTCTTTTTTGACAACTATAACGCGTTGCGCCCGTAGGAGCCTGCCCTACAGACGGACTAGATCCACACGCGCGACTGACATCCACCGGAATCATGTAGGAGCCTGCCCTGCAGGCGAATGTAGGTCTGTAGTGGCTTAATAGATTCGCCTGCAGGGCAGGCTGCTACACGGACCAGATACCGTTGACGTTAACGTTAACCTCATCTAGAATCCCCCAACACTGCTTTCTCGGACATCCGTTATGGGTTCTAACCGGAAAAAAAGTTTCAGCATCTCCGAACTCGCCAAAGAGTTTGGTATCACGACCCGTGCAATTCGCTTCTATGAAGAAAAAGGTCTGCTCCAACCCGAGCGCAATGGCCAAGCCCGTATCTACAGCGCTGCCGACCGCGTAAAGCTCATACTCATACTGCGCGGCAAGCGCCTGGGCCTGTCACTGGAAGAAAGCCGCGACATCATTGAAATGTACGCGCCAGACCAGGACAACAGTCATCAACTACAAAAACTCATCGATAAAATTCGCGACAAGCGCGAACAGCTGAAAGAGCAACTCAACGACCTGAAAACCATGATGCAAGAACTGGAAGAGGCCGAGGCCCGTTGCCTCGAAGCCCTCGCCTACTCGTCAGCCAAACCATCGAAAACCGCAAGCCGCTAACAGGACAAACCATGAACACTCCCTACCCGACATTAAATTTTGGCCTTGGCGAAGACATCGACATGCTTCGCGACAGTACCTACCAATTCGTTCAGACAGAATTGGCACCCCGCGCAGAAGCTATCGATCGCGACAATGCTTTTCCGATGGATATGTGGAAAAAATTCGGAGACATGGGCCTGCTCGGCGTCACCGTTAGCGAAGAGTACGGTGGTAGCAATATGGGCTATCTGGCGCACTGTGTCGCCATGGAAGAAATCAGTCGCGGCTCGGCCTCGGTCGGCCTGTCCTACGGTGCCCACTCCAATCTTTGCGTCAACCAGATATTTAAAAACGGCAATGAAGAACAGCGCCGAAAGTACCTGCCAAAGCTTTGCAGCGGCGAGCATATTGGCGCGCTAGCCATGTCAGAACCCAACGCGGGCTCCGACGTGGTGAGCATGAAACTCAAGGCCGAGAAAAAGGGCGATCGTTACATACTCAACGGCAATAAAATGTGGATCACCAACGGCCCAGACGCTCACGTCTATGTGATTTACGCCAAAACCGATATCGAAGCCGGACCGCGCGGCATGACCGCCTTTATTGTAGAACGCGACTCCCCCGGCTTCACTCAGGCACAAAAACTCGACAAACTCGGTATGCGCGGTTCCAACACCTGCGAACTTGTCTTCGAAAACTGCGAAGTTCCCGAAGAAAATATTCTTGGTGGCGAAGGGCGCGGTGTCAATGTGCTCATGAGCGGTCTGGACTACGAACGCACCGTACTTTCCGGTGGCCCCGTCGGCATCATGCAAGCCTGCATGGACATCGTTGTTCCCTACCTGCACGACCGCAAACAATTCGGCCAAAGCATCGGCGAGTTCCAATTGATGCAAGGCAAAGTCGCCGATATGTATACCGAACTCAACGCCAGTCGCGCTTATTTGTACGCCGTAGCCCGTGCCTGTGATCGCGGGGAGGAAAGTCGTAAGGATGCCGCCGCCGTTATTCTTTATACCGCAGAACGCGCCACACAAATGGCTCTGCAAGCGATTCAAACCCTGGGTGGCAATGGTTACATCAACGAGTACCCGACTGGCCGCTTGCTTCGTGACGCCAAGCTGTACGAGATTGGCGCAGGCACTTCCGAAATCAGGCGCATGTTGATAGGTCGGGAACTGTTTAAAGAAACCGGTTGATTCTTTTCGCAAGCAGGGCTCGCTCCTACACCCCTATCGCAACCGCAAAGTGTAGGAGCCGGCCCCGCAGGCGAACGGCAACACAGGTAGATAATTATCACCATAGAGCCTGCGCGGCAGGCGATTTGCGTAACAGGAAGTCATTAAAATGATTATCACATCAGCCATCAACACCCGCTCGGACGAATTCGCCGCTAATCGCGAACGCATGCAAGCTGTGGTGGATGACCTGCGAGAAAAAGTCGCCCAAATCAGCATCGGCGGTGGTGAAAAATATCAAAAGCGACATACCGAACGCGGCAAGCTACTGCCACGCGATCGCATCAACGCCCTGCTCGACGAAGGCTCGCCCTTTCTCGAGCTTTCCCAACTAGCCGCATGGGAAGTTTACGATGACTATGTACCTGCAGCGGGCATCATTACCGGCATCGGTCGTGTCGCAGGACAGGAATGCCTGATCATTGCCAACGATGCCACGGTTAAGGGCGGCTCCTACTATCCGCTCACCGTTAAAAAACATCTGCGCGCACAGACCATTGCCGAAGAAAACCATTTGCCCTGCATCTATCTTGTCGATTCCGGCGGCGCCAACCTTCCAAGACAGGACGAAGTCTTTCCCGACCGCGAACATTTTGGCCGAATCTTTTTCAATCAGGCCAATATGTCATCAAAAAATATTCCGCAAATTGCGGTCGTCATGGGTTCCTGCACCGCGGGTGGCGCCTATGTTCCCGCGATGGCCGATGAATCGATCATCGTTCGCGAACAAGGAACCATATTCCTCGCCGGACCGCCACTGGTTAAAGCCGCCACGGGCGAAGTTGTAACGGCGGAAGAATTAGGCGGAGCCGATGTGCATTGCAGAACATCGGGGGTCGCCGACCACTACGCTAACAATGATCACCACGCGCTACAGTTGGCGCGCAATGCGGTACAACGCCTCAATCGTATTAAGCCTCAACAACTCGATCTAAAACCTGCAAAAGAGCCTCTGTACGCGCCGGAAGAAATTTACGGCGTAATACCCGCAGATACTCGCAAGCCTTATGACGTACGTGAAGTCATCGCGCGTATTTTTGACGGTTCCGAATTCGACGAATTCAAGGCGCTTTACGGCACCACCCTTGTCTGCGGCTTTGCCCGCCTTTACGGCTATCCCGTAGGCATTGTTGCTAACAACGGCATCTTGTTTTCAGAATCAGCACAAAAAGGCGCTCACTTTATTGAGCTCTGCGCGCAGCGCAAAATACCCCTGATATTCTTGCAAAACATCACCGGCTTTATGGTCGGAAAACAATACGAAACCGGCGGCATCGCCAAGCACGGTGCCAAAATGGTAACCGCCGTTGCCTGCGCGAAAGTGCCAAAACTGACCGTATTAATTGGCGGCTCTTTTGGTGCCGGCAACTATGGTATGTGCGGCCGCGCTTACGACCCGCGCTTTATGTTTATGTGGCCCAACGCCCGTATCTCGGTAATGGGCGGCGAGCAAGCCGCTGGCGTACTGGCCCAAATCAAACGCGATCAATATGAACGTGAAGGCAAGAAATGGTCGGCTGATGAAGAGCTGGCCTTTAAAAAGCCCACCCTCGAAACCTATGAAAAACAGGGACACCCCTACTACGCCTCGGCGCGTTTGTGGGATGACGGGGTTATTGATCCCGCCGATACGCGGCGGGTATTGGGATTGAGTTTGGCGGCGACTTTGAATAAGCCGATTGAGGATACGAAGTTTGGTGTGTTTAGGATGTGACGGAGCCTATGCCCTTGATGCCAATCGCACTTTTTGCCAATGCTGATTTCGCCTGCGGGCGAGTTACTTTCTTTGCCCCTGCAAAGAAAGTAACCAAAGAAAGCAGGCCCCGTTCCGCAGTCAGTGGTCACTGCGTGCCCACTGATCCCCTGCGCGCTTCGCATCCGGCGGCGCGAGCGGAAACTCGGCCTGCGGCCTCAGACACCCGCTCGCTTGTTTCCGCCGAATGCTCCAGTGCTCAGCTGCTTCAAGGGGGTATACGCGAGCTCCGAACATTGAATTGCATTGACTCTAAAAAACTACGGCCGGAGTGCGGCTTCTTGCCCCCCTTGGAGGCGCCGAGAAGCGCAAAGCAACACCGGAAAGAGCGAGCACTGTTCGACAAATCCGAAGGATTTGGACGTCGGAGTTTACGACGGCGCCCCGCAGGGGTGAGTCAGTTTCTGGCGAATCAATCCCGCAGCGGCGATAGCCGCGAAGGTCGAGTTGCGCAGCGACCGGTGTTGATCGAGCATCGCAGGGTACCCGCGACTAGCGGGCGCTGGAACGGGGGTGCCCTTCTTTGGGTTACCTTTCTTGGGCACGCAAGAAAGGTAACTCGCCGGCAGGCGAAACCCTTGATTGAAAATACATTTACCCTAAAACATCGCGCCCCGTGCGCAGGCGCAGAGTGGTACAGCCAATGACAAATCTCCTCCAAACCATCGACAATCGCGGAGTCGCTACCGTCTCCCTAAACCGCCCCGAAAAACACAACTGTTTCGACGACACCCTCATCGGCGAGCTGACTGCTGCTTTTACGACTCTAGGCAACAACGAAGACGTTCGCATTGTCATTCTCACCGGCGAAGGCAAAAGTTTTTCCGCCGGTGGCGACCTAAGCTGGATGCAGCGCATGGCGGACTATAGCTACGAGGAAAACTTCCGCGACGCGCAAGCGCTAGCTCAAATGCTAAAAACGCTGAACGAACTGCCCAAACCCACCATAGCACGGGTACAGGGCCCCGCCTTTGGTGGCGCGGTCGGTTTGGTCAGTTGCTGCGATATGGCCGTCGGCAGCGAACGCGCGAGCTTCAGTTTGAGCGAAGTGAAAATTGGGCTGATGCCAGCCACCATAAGCCCCTATGTCATACAGGCTATTGGCGCACGCGCTGCGCGCCGCTATTTTTTGAGTGGTGAACGCTTTAATGCCAATACCGCTCTGTCACTCGGGCTACTGTCCGATGTTGCTCCCGAGTCGGAGCTGGATCGTGCAATAAACAGGGTCATCGACACCCTACTGGCCAACAGTCCTGCTGCTATTGCAGAGGCGAAACGCCTGATAAACGATTACGCCAACCAGGCTATCGACGACGATTTGATAACCGATAGTTGCAAACGCATTGCCGATATACGCATTTCAAATGAAGGTCAGGAAGGCTTGAAAGCCTTTCTGGAAAAACGATCACCAAACTGGGTTAAGACACATGTTTAGTAAAATCCTGATCGCCAATCGCGGTGAAATTTGCTGCCGCATAATCCGCAGCGCCAACAGACTCGGCATTCGCACGGTCGCGGTTTACAGCGACGCCGATCGTCATGCCTTGCATACCACTTTGGCCGACGAGGCGATTCATATCGGCGCATCGCCGGCGGCCGATTCATACTTACAGCAAGAGCGCATTATAGAGGCCGCAAAAAAAACGGGTGCCCAGGCAATTCATCCCGGTTACGGATTTCTCTCCGAAAATGCGACTTTCCGCCGGCGTTGCGATGAGGCCGGCATCGTTTTTATCGGTCCGCCGGTAGGCGCCATCGAAGCCATGGGTTCGAAATCTGCGGCAAAAAGCATTATGGAAAAAGCCGGTGTCCCCCTGGTGCCCGGCTATCACGGCGAAGACCAAAGCGAAGCGGTACTGAAAGCCGCCGCCGACAAGATGGGCTACCCCGTTTTACTCAAGGCTACCGCCGGTGGCGGTGGCAAGGGGATGCGTCAGGTTTGGGCAGAAAAAGAATTTTCGACCGCGCTCGCAGCAGCCAAGCGCGAAGCCTCGAAGTCATTTAGCGATGACAAGATGCTGGTTGAAAAATACCTGACTGGTCCGCGCCACGTAGAGATTCAAGTATTCTGTGACAGTCACGGTAATGCCGTCCATTTATTTGAGCGCGACTGCTCAATTCAGCGTCGCCACCAAAAAGTGATCGAAGAAGCCCCTGCACCGGGTATGTCCGACGAATTGCGGAAAGCCATGGGCGATGCCGCGATCAAAGCGGCGCAGGCGATTGATTATGTGGGCGCGGGCACTGTGGAATTTTTGCTCGACAGCGACGGTTCTTTCTATTTTATGGAAATGAATACGCGGCTACAGGTAGAACACCCCGTCACCGAAATGATTAGCGGTCAGGACCTCGTCGAATGGCAACTGCGCGTTGCCAGTGGTGAAACGCTGCCGCGCAAGCAATCCGAATTGAAAATAAGCGGCCACGCTTTTGAAGCACGTATCTATGCCGAAGATCCAGCTCATGATTTCCTGCCGCAAACGGGCACATTGAGTTTTTTGAAAGAGCCCACCAGTAGCGAGCATGTTCGCATCGACACCGGCGTGATTGAAAACGACACCATCAGCGTCTACTACGACCCGATGATCAGCAAGCTCATCTGCTGGGATGAAAATAGAGAGCGTGCGCTAAAACGTTTGCAAAGCGCATTGGCCGAATATAGCGTAGGCGGTCTTGTTACCAATATCGATTTCCTTTACAACATCAGTCACTGCCCCGCTTTCGAGCGCGCCGAACTTGATACCGGTTTTATTGAAAAGCACAGCGACGAGTTATTCCACAACTCACCAGACCAGCACGCAAAAGATGTTCAATCCGTGCTACCCCTGGCGGCACTCTATGTCTTGCTAGAACAAGAACGTAGCGTGCACGCTCAACGCCGCAACAGTGCCGAAGCGGATTCTCCCTGGAATACCGCCTTCGGATGGCGTGCCAACGCCCCTGCGCACTGCTCACTCAACCTGCGCTGGCAGGACAAAGAAGTCACTGTGTTGGTCGAACCGCGCCAGGTGGATAAAGATTTTCTGCTCCGGCTCACGATCGAGGGACAAAGTATTGAAGCCAGCGCCACGCTCAATGAGCGCACACTCACCGCCGTAATAAACGGTCACCGTTTAAGTGCCAACGTGAGTAAGCACGGCGACGAATACAGCGTCTATTTGTCTGACCGCGCTTTCAGCTTCAGTCGGGTGAAAGCCGACACCGGCGAATATGATTCCGCTCAATCTGCCGACCACTTCGCAGCGCCCATGAACGGCACCATCGTTGCGCAGGTAGTGGAACAAGGCAGCACCGTCAGTAAGGGCGATGTCTTGCTGATTATGGAAGCAATGAAAATGGAACACAGTATTAAAGCCCCGAGCGATGGCAAAGTGCTCAGCTTTTACTTCGCGGCTGGCGAACTCGTTGACGGCGGCGCGCAGCTACTTGAGTTTGAGGCCAGCGAATGAAGCTACCGCAGAAAGTTAGAATAGTTGAAGTCGGTCCGCGCGACGGCCTGCAAAATGAAAAGCAGTCTCTCGACGTCGCCGATAAAATTGCCTTGATCAATCAACTCAGTGACGCCGGGCTGACAGCGATCGAAGCTGGCAGCTTCGTCAACCCAAAGTGGGTACCGCAAATGGCCAGCAGCGAAGAAGTATTTGCCGGCATACAGCGTAAATCCGGCGTGACTTACAGTGCACTCACGCCAAATCTCAAAGGCTTTGAGCGCGCTCTGGCATCTGGCGCACAGGAAGTCGCAGTCTTTGCTGCGGCATCTGAAAGTTTTTCACAAAAGAATATCAATTGCTCAATTGCGGAAAGTCTGGAGCGCTTCATTCCGGTTATGGAGGCTGCAAGCCATGCCAAGATTCCGGTGCGCGGCTATATTTCCTGCGTAGTGGGTTGTCCCTACGAAGGCAACATAGCGCCGGAGCAAGTAAGCCATGTCGCTCGCGAACTGTTAAGTATGGGCTGCTATGAAATATCTCTGGGCGATACGATTGGCGTTGCCACCGCCGCCGACTGCGAACAATTAATCACGAGCGTGAGCAAAGACATCGCAATCGAGAAACTGGCGGTACATTTCCACGATACCTACGGTCAGGCGCTGGCCAACATACTGCGCTCACTACAACTCGGAATTAGTGTCGTCGACAGTTCGGTCGCCGGTCTGGGTGGTTGCCCCTACGCCAAAGGCGCTACCGGCAATGTCGCCACCGAAGACGTGGTGTATATGCTGGACGGCCTCGGCATTGAACACGGTATTGATCTCGGCAAGCTCATCGCCGCAGGGCAAAGTATATCCGCCCGACTGGGACGCAACTCACAATCGCGCGTGGCCAACGCACTGGCCTCAAAGCTGGAAGTTTAAATCAATGAGCCAACCTTTATGGACTCCCACACCGGAGCGCATCGCAAACACCCGGATAAGCGCGTTTTCCCGACAGCTGACGCAAGACACCGGATTGAGTTTTTCGAATTACGACGAACTCCACAGTTGGTCTGTGCGCGAACCCGCCGCGTTCTGGGAAGCTGTCTGGCAATTCTGCGAAGTGAAGGCTCAAGTCAGCTATAGCAGTGTGCTCGAAAACGCAGACGCTTTTCCCGGTGCACACTGGTTTCCGGGCGCCAAACTGAACTTTGCCGAAAACCTATTGCGGCGTCGCGACAACAAGATCGCTTTAATTTGCCTGCTGGAAAACGGTCGACGGCGCGAACTCTCCTACGCCGAACTCTACTCTCAAGTCGAGCGACTGGCGGATGCCCTGAAGCAACTGGGCGTACAACAAGGTGACCGCGTTGCAGGCTTCATGCCCAATATTGCCGAAACGCTCATCGCGATGTTGGCGGCCAGCAGTTTGGGCGCCATCTGGTCGTCCTGTTCACCGGATTTCGGCTTACAGGGTGCGATAGACCGCTTTGCACAAATCGAGCCGACCGTCCTGTTCGGCGTTGACGGCTACTTTTACAACGGCAAATCCATCGACACGCTATCCCGCGTGCAATCGATCGCTGAACGACTACCCTCGCTCAAAAAAGTCGTCATTGCCGGGGTACTGGAATCTGATCCCAAGCTGGGCGATATAAACCAAAGCATTAGCTTTGAGAATTTTTTGGTCGAATCACCCGAGCCCTTGAGTTTCGCAGCGCTGCCTTTCGAGCACCCGCTCTACATCATGTACTCCTCCGGCACGACCGGCGTACCCAAGTGTATTGTGCATAGCGCCGGGGGTACCCTGCTACAGCATCTCAAGGAGCATCAGCTCCACACAGACATTGGCCCCGATGATGTACTGTTCTATTTCACCACCTGTGGCTGGATGATGTGGAACTGGCTGGTAAGCGGTTTAGCCAGCCAATGCACCCTTGTGCTCTACGACGGTTCGCCCTTCGCCGACAAGGGCAAACTGCTGATCGACACCATCGACAGGGAACATATCAGCGTATTTGGCACCAGCGCCAAATTTATAGCCTCGCTGGAAAAAGCCGGCGTCAAACCGCGCGAAAGCCATTCACTACAAAGCTTGAAGACAATCTTGTCCACGGGCTCGCCTTTAAGCCACGAAAGTTTCGACTATATTTATCGCGACTTTAAACAGGATGTCTGCCTGTCTTCCATCAGTGGTGGCACAGATATTATTTCCTGCTTTGTTTTGGGAAATCCTGTGTTGCCCGTTTACAAGGGTGAGATTCAATGCCGGGGGCTGGGCATGGCCGTCGAGATTTGGAACGACGACGGCAAGCCGGTTCAGGGCGAGAAAGGCGAACTGGTATGTACTACGCCCTTCCCCTCCTGCCCCATAGGTTTTTGGAATGACGATGAAGGGCAGCGCTTTCACGACGCCTATTTTTCGCAATTTGACGGCATCTGGGCCCACGGCGATTACGGTGAAATTACCGGGACGGGGGGTGTCATCATTCACGGCCGCAGTGACGCCGTATTAAATCCTGGCGGTGTTCGAATTGGCACCGCTGAAATTTATCGGCAGGTCGAAAAAGTCGAAGCCGTCATCGATAGCGTAGTCATTGGTCAGGAATGGCAGGACGATGTTCGCGTCGTATTGTTTGTTGTACTGCGTGAAGGATTCTCTTTGAACGAAGACCTCATTCAAGAAATCAAAACCAGCATTCGCAGCAGCACAACCCCGCGGCACGTGCCTGCCAAGGTGATCCAGGTAGCCGATATTCCCCGAACCATCAGCGGCAAGATTGTCGAACTCGCCGTACGTAAAGTGGTGCACGGTGAGGCGGTAAAAAACACCGATGCGCTAGCCAACCCCGAGGCTTTGGACTATTTTCGCGACCTGCCCGAATTGGCGAACTAGACGCTCATTCGCGAGCAGGGCTCGCTCCTACAAGCAGCCCACACTCGCCTGCAGGCGACCCGCCGACCCCACGTAGGAGCCTGCCCTACAGGCGATCAAGCCAGGGAATCGAGTACAAGTGCTTAGCCAAATCGCGGTTTCGAGGAGACCCGAACCCCAGCCACACTATTCACCATTACGGACTACTTACGGAATCCGCCTACAGTGGTACTCTTAGGAAAAGTAATAATAATAGGTTTCCTTCCATGCTGCGCACGATCTGCTTCTGTTTGACAATATTGTTGGTTTTTACTGGCTGTAAATCAGATTCTCGCAGCCACTCAACGGCATCCTTAACACCCCCTCCATCCAGCGATAATAATTCCGGCAGTGGCGGGAACGGGAGTGGCGGCAATAACGATAACGGCAATGGCAATAGCGGCAGTGGCAGTGGCGGGAACAACGGCAATGGAGGCGGTAACGGTGGCGGCAACCAGCCTCCCCAAGACCCCATTCTCGCCCGCATGCCCGCCGGCGTCCCCGATGCAGCCAAACGCCCACTCGATAGCCGACCAATACCCGCCGCCGCGATATGGCCTTTTGCCGATGGAATCAACACGACCTCCGGCACCGGACGCTATTTCGGAGGCGCTTATTATTGGACCGATTTTATCTACGATGCCTATGGCGCTTTTGCCGGCCCACCACCTGCCCACAACGTCCAGACACCAAATGCAGGCAGCCTGACCTACCCACGGGTAGCACTTGACGCGAGTGATTTCCCGGGCCCCGACATGAGCGAAGGGAATTACAGTCCTACTACAGATCCCTATCAGGGTAATGGCGCCGACATATTTGCCTTAGCCCTGGCACGCGACGCCAGCGCCAGCTACTGGCGCGTGGACTGGGTAACGCTGGTCGACAACAGCGCTCCCATCATTGCTTTCGCGCTGGACACTGACAACGACACTAATACCGGCACCGCCGGACAATTCTCTAACGGCTGGGCCGATATCCCGAACATACGAACCGCCGGTATTGATCTTATTCTGCTGATCTCCAGCAAGGGCGTTTATCTGCGCAATGTGGCTGCCAACACCTTGCTAAAAATTGGCGATACCGACATTGATAACAACAGTCAGAGTTTTGTCGCAAAAATCCCCCATAGTGTTCTGTCGCTACCCTCCGCGGCTTTTAAGGTTTACGCACTCTCCGGATTGCACGATGGCGGTGGCGGCTTCCATCGCGATGTCTCTCAACTCGGCGGCCTGCCAATCTCGCCTCCGGTATATAACGTGGGCTTTCGCAGCTACGACGACGAGCCTTTTGACAACAACTTTTGGATGAGCAACTCGCAGGCACAGGATCTCGCCAGCGGCGACATCAGCAACTTTGCCTTCAACTTTGATTCAGGCAAGCTCGGCAGCGATGAGCTCGAACCCTTTCCGCCGCAATTTTCCGTGCGCTGGTACGTGTCATCGCTGGGACCGAAGCAGTTCGGTCGTGCCGGTATCTACACCGGGCAAGACGCTACTATTCACCAGACAGCGCAGGCAACTTCCGATATAAGCCTGTACGCCGGTTACTACGACAAATTGCAACCCTACGGTCTGTGGGTGCCGGACGGAGTTGGCGTCACCCAAGCTACGCCGATGACACTGGTCTTACACAGTTTCACCCAAAACCATATGCAGTACCGCGCCACCATGCCCAATTTCCACCGCGAAACCTGCAACGATTTACGCCAGTCCTATTGCCTCACGGTGCTCGGCCGCGGCGTCTCCGGTTTCTATGAATTCGCATCCGGCGTAGATCTTTGGGAGGCATGGCGCGACGTTGCCAGCCGCTACGAACTCGACCCGGCCAGAACATTCACGTCGGGCTTTTCGATGGGAGCACTTGGTTCGCAACGCCTGATGATTAAATACCCCGATGTCTTTGCCGCCGGCGTAATACTAGCAGGCGCACAATCCGATGAGCCCGGAATTGCAGACCAGAACGGCAGCGTCCCCGGCTGTTTTGGTGAAATTCAGATGGAAAATCTCAAATGGAATGGCTACTACCATGCTGGCGGATCGCTGGATCAACTCATCCCCTTTACCCAGCAACGAGATAACGCAAATCGCATGAAAGCGCTGGGTTACCAATACACCTTTGACCACTTCCTTGCCGAAGACCACGTCGCCTGGGTGCTCAAGGATGCCCAGTACCCCGCTTTCGCCGAAGCCACAGACTGGCTCATCGGCACTAGTACCAATGGCGATAAAGCCCCCTTAGGCAACAAGCTTAATCCCGGCGAAATTATTTATCGTTTTACCGGCAACGATCAGCATCCGGAATTTGCGCTAGGCGCCGACGGAGCCTGGTGGATTGACGACCTGCAAATCGCGGACGAAAACGCGCCCGTACAAGGCTATGAGCCCAGCCCAAGTCAAAGCGGACGAAGCTGTACCTTCACCAACACTTTCACCCAGCAAAGCATTACACCAAAAGCCGGGCGTGTACACGCCATCTCGGGAGCGCTGCCCGAGCGCGTAATCAGCAAGGTCATCAGCCCCGCCGCAGTGCCCGATGGTAATAACCCGCAAGTCCGACCGGACCAAAATTCCACCGCGCGCATTCAGCAAACCGGCCCCCATATTCACGAATATCAGGTCTGGGAAACCGGCGATGCGCCGGCGCCAACGGGACTGCTCACATTGACGTTGCAAAACGTTGCGGCGCTTTCGGTCGATCTCGAAAAGGCTGCCATTGCAGCGCGCAGCGACAAGCGCATAGAAGTCACGAGCGACAGCAATGTTGCCGTAACGCTAAGGGGGCTTAGCAATGGCACTCGGGTCAGTGCGCAAAACATCCCCTATACAGTGACCAACGGTCAGGTTACGGTCAACCTGACGTCAGCCGGTAATACGGCCGTCGCAATAGAATTTCCTTAGTGCACAAATAGCGCCTTGGACTTCAGGATGAATTGATATGGAAAGCAAAGCGCTTTCCAAAGGACAAGCCAATGGCAATAGACGATCTGGCAACGGACTTTCTGAGTGGAGCTTTAAAAGCGCTTGGCAAATTTTTCGGCAATTTCGTCGTCGAAATATTGATAAAGGGATTGGGCTATCTATTGTGTCGGCCATTTTCCAAAAAAATCGACCCGGAAAGCTCTACCGTTGGCTTCGTGGGCGTGCTCGCATGGCTGATGATTTTCCTGACACTCTATTATGCCTATGACTATCTGTCGGCAATGACTTAAACTCGCGCGAGCGCTGACGCGGCTGAAATATCACCATTGTTTCTGACTTCTATTAAGCGTCCAACATGGACGCTTTCCTTAAGGAATTACATGGCCCTCAAGCCAACTATCTACAAACTGAAACTGATGCTGTCCGACATGGACCGCGATCTATATAAGCCGCTACAGTTGACCGTGGCTCAGCATCCTTCAGAAACATTAGAGCGCATGATGGTTCGCGTTTTGGCCTATTGCATTAATGTCGAAGAAGGTTTGGAATTCGGTAAAGGATTAAGCGTGAGTGACGAACCCGATATTTGGCCCCGTACTCTCGACGACCGCATCAAGTTGTGGCTTGATGTTGGCGAGCCGGGCGTTGACCGCATTAAAAAGGCGAGCCGGATATCCGAGACGGTAAAGATCTACAGTTTCAATACCAAGTCCCCTGTCTGGTGGTCGCAGGAAGGCAGTAAATTGAGTGCTCTGAATGCAAAAGTCTACCAGCTTGACTGGAGCGGCGTTCAGCGCCTGGCTGCAATGGTTGAACGCACCATGGATTTTAGTCTTACCCTGTCGGGAGGCTCAGCTTACTTTACCGCCGACAACAGCCATTGTGAGCTTAGCTGGGTAGCACTAACCCCCTAGCAATTGTTCCAACTGAACGACATTCGAGTTTTAGCACCATGGAATATTTTTCGGAGTTCGGCTACACCGGACTCTTTGCAGCCGCTTTTCTGGCTGCAACAATTTTGCCGCTGGGCTCAGAAGTCGTATTGATTGCACTTCTGCTCAGCGGTCTACCTGCGCAGCCCCTCGTGTTGACCGCAACCGCGGGAAATGTACTGGGCTCACTCACCAACTATGCCCTTGGCTACTGGGCCAGCCAGAATCTGATTAAAAAATGGCTCAAGATGTCGGACGACGATTTTTTGCGCGCCAGGCAGCGCTTCGAGCGCTATGGCTTGTTTTCACTTCTGTTTGCCTGGGTGCCAGTCATTGGCGACCCATTGACCGTTATAGCCGGCATTCTCCGCATTCAGCTGCATTGGTTTATCGTGTTGGTGGGCACCGGGAAACTACTGCGATACATTGTGCTCACTTTTACGGTGCTCCAGTTTGACGCTGTCGTGAAGTAAAATTTACAGGCACCACTGACTAGCGCAGGCAGGCCGCCGAATACGCTATAATCAGGCAGTACCCCTTACCCCAGTGCAATGATGAAATGACTTATTTTGCGCGAACACCTTGTAACTAACGATTAGGATTAGTCAGTATGTCATTGCCACGACTCGGATTATTGATTCTTTGCGCTCTACCTCTGAGCGCCTGCCATGACAGTGACAGCAGCAAGGGCGGCTCTGCCCCCCAAGTCAATCCGCCGGAACAGCCCACGCAAACACAATTGCTGGACGAACCTGCTGCCCAGTGTCTGGTGAATGACAAACGTCGCCTGGTTGGCAGCGGTCTCGACGCGCCCGGGCGACTGGAGGTAGATGTCTCTGCACCACTGGGCAGCCCCTCGCAGTGCGTCAACAATGAAGACTATCTGGTGGGTACCGGCCTACACGATATAACAGCACCCATCGCCGACACCGCCAGCCTCGCCTGGGTTAACCCCCAGCAAGTATTCAGTGGCCTGCACTCGCGGGTCTATGCACGCGCTTTCGCCATTGCTTCTCCCTGCAACGGCAAGCGGGTGATGTTTGTTTCCATCGACACGGGATTAATGAGCGCATCAATGCGCAATGCCGTGCTCGCAGAGATTGCCGCCGACGAGGCTTTGAAAACTTTCTACAACGCCAACAACGTCATGTTGTCGGTAACGCACACGCATTCAGACCCCGGTGAGGGTCTCGCCGGTGTTGGCAACGGTGAAGCCGTCATAGTTGGCGGTATCTTCAACGCTATTTTAAAAGCCCACGCTAATCTTGTTGCCAACCCTGAGCCCGCCAAGATCGCGCTGTCATCCGGCGAACTTCTGAACGCAAATATTAATCGCTCCAAGCCGGCCTACGCCAAAAATACTGCCGCCGAACGCGCACTGTTCCTGAACGCACGGAATGAAGAAACACAGGTAAACAAGCGAATGGTGCAGCTTGAGCTAACGCGTAGCAATGGTCAGGTGCCCGGCCTGATTAACTGGTTTGGCGTGCATCCTACGGTTATCGGTCCCAATCAACACTTTGTGAGTGGGGATGTTAAAGGCCACGCATCATTGGGCTTTGAGCGGCTGATGGGCACCAACTATCGCGCCGACCCTGCGCAAGGCACCTTTGTGGCTGCCTTCGCCCAGGCCGATGAAGGCGATGCCTCACCCAATATCGCTGTAGAACAATTCCCCTACCCCAGCCCCAAACGTGGCGGCGGTGTGAACGATTTCGACTCCAACGCCATTTCGGGCATTAAGCAACTCGCTCGCGCCATTGAACTCTATGGTAAAGGCTCAACGGTTAGCGGCCCGGTGGACTACCACTTCCTGCGCATTCCGATTACCGACATCACCGTTGATGATCCCCTGGTTCTCGCCAGCCTGAAGCATCCGCCCGAACTCGACGAAGCCCTTAAGAAAACTTGCGATGGCATTCTGGGCACCTCCTTTGGTGCCGGTGCTGAAGACGGCCCCGGGCCCACCCAGGAAGGCTTGACCTGCAGTGACGATCCCGCCGTGCTCGAAGCAGCTCAGGCCGACGTCACTGCGTTAAGTGGTTCGCGCCTGAGCGGCTTTCCTGGTAGCTGGCCGAAGGACAGCATTCCAGGCCAGTTCCTATCGGCAACGCTGATGTGCAATGCGCAAAATATTCCGGCGTTTATTGGTGACTTTTCCTGTCAGGCCGAGAAGCCGCTACTGTTGCCGCGGGGCGCTGACGTACTGCCCTTCCAGATTTTCCGCATTGGCAACTTCGCATTACTGGGTATCCCGTGGGAAGTCACCACCATGTCAGCCAGACGCATTCGATCGTTATTGCTCGAGGAGCTAGCTCCGGTGGGTGTCGACACCGTTGTGATTGCCGGCCTGGTAAATGGCTACGTGCACTATCTGACCACGCGCGAAGAGTACTCCTCCCAGCAGTACGAAGGCGCTTCGACTTTGTACGGCCCATGGACGCAAGCCGCTGTGGCACAGGAGTCCCTAAAACTTGCACGCGCAATGCGCGACGGACTTGCACCGAAAGCGCCGCCGGCTCCCGGGGCTCGCACCGACCTGAGTTTGTTCCCCGGCCCGCAGGAATCACCGCATCCTGGTGGCAGCCCCGGCACGGTTGTTTTGCAACCACCAAGCTCAATATCGGCTGGCCAGGTACTTCAGGCCGAGTTCGTCGTAGGTCATCCGGGCAACGACCTGCGCATTCAAAAAAGTTATGTCTATGTTGAAAAAGAACTGGCCAGTGGCGAGTGGCAAATTATTGAAGAAGACCGCACACCGGAACTGTTTTACGAATGGAAACCACTCACCCAGAATCCTGTTGCGCAAGAGAGACCACAGTTCAGCAGCGGCGGCACCGGGCTTGTGAGCTGGACGATTCCTGCTAACACCCCTACCGGTACTTACCGTATTCGAGTGGTGGGCGCGTCGCGAGGAATGCAATCCCCAGAGGCACAGCCTTATGAAGGGGTTTCCAACACTTTCACTATCATAACGACCGAAAACAGCTGCCCCTAAACGCTGGCCCCAAGCACCTCGATTGCGCTCTGCTGAAATCCCGGCAGAGCGCTGCCTTATTGCTAACAAGGCTCCTCAGAGCCGCCGCAGTGCTGCTATGATCAAGACTGGTTAACTAGCAAGGAGAAAGTGCGATGAGCCTACCCAGCTCTTTACCGCAATGGATAAAAGACCACGTTGAGCTATACCAGCGCGACGGCGAAGCAGCGCACCTGTGGGATGCTGCATTGGGCGGTGGCAAAGGTTTACTCTCGACATTGCTATTGACGACAAAAGGCCGCAAATCCGGAAACTCGCTAAGCATTCCGCTGATCTATCGTCCTACCGACAGCGGCGGCTATTGCGTCATTGCCTCAAAGGGCGGCGCCCCCGCACACCCGGCGTGGTATCTGAATTTGATGGATCAACCTGAAGTTCAGGTCAAAGTCGCCAACGACGAATTCAAGGCAACTGCTAGAATAGCCGATGGCATGGAACGCGAAAAGCTATGGAAAAAAATGGTGGAGTACTACGCGCCCTATACCGATTATCAGGCGGCGACCGCAAGGCAAATTCCGGTGGTCGTGCTGGAGCCAATTCGGTAGACGCCACTGCAGTCTCAGCCGCGATAAGTCCTCAAGCAGTAGCACGCTTCATCGCGGCGCGTACACAATCCAGCACGCCGTAGTCGTACTCGCCATCAAATAATTCATATACCGGTTTTAACGCGCTACCTTCCTGTTGCTCAAAAGCCGAATAGAGCGCGCTCAAGGATTTGTTATCAATGTCCAGCACGTCCGCCAGATCAATTTCCTCACGTTCGATGCCTAGCGCCAAATGCCGATAAACCGTCGCGAGCGTGAGATCGCGCTTATGCGCAATTTCCAAAGGCTCAGCGCCGAGGCTCAGCAAGGTTAATGTCTCTGCGACAGTATCGGTAACCGGCGCCGGCTCGGCATTGTCGAGAATAACGCTCAAAAAGCTTTCACCATAGGCTTCAAGCTTGCGCTCACCAATACCGGAAATGTTGCCCAATTGCTCCAGGCTCTGCGGCACCCGCTCCACCATGGCAGCGAGGGTCGCGTCGTGAAAAATAACGTAGGCCGGAACACCCTGCTCTTCGGCCAGCTTTTTGCGATGCTCGCGCAAAGCATCCCACAGCCGACCACTGCCACCGCTGAAACTGGCTGATACTTTCTTGTTTTTGCTTTTGCTGACCTTAAG
Source organism: Litorivivens sp. (assembly GCA_041625575.1). Taxonomy (GTDB): domain Bacteria; phylum Pseudomonadota; class Gammaproteobacteria; order Pseudomonadales; family Spongiibacteraceae; genus Litorivivens. The sequence goes on along the minus strand of JBFJTG010000001.1, from coordinate 2,873 downwards.
CATCTTGCGCAGCGTCAACGTCTGCTCACCCTTGAGCACGGGGCGCGCCGCTTCCGTCAGGCGCACACTACCATGCCCTTCGTAATCGACACTTAACCAGCCGCCGGCGATCAACTGCCTGAACAGGGTGCGCCACTCACCTTGGGAAAGTTCTTTGCCGATACCGTATACCGATAGCTTCTCATGACCAAACTGCTGAATTCGCTCAAACACGCGTCCTGAAGCAACGCCCATCAAAACATCCACCAGATAGTTAACACCAAAACGCTGGCCAGTGCGGTAAACACAAGACAGCGCCTTCTGCGCAGCGACGCTGGCATCCCAGGTTTCCGGTGGCGTCAGGCAGTTGTCACAATTACCACAGGGCTCAGGCATCTCGTCATCAAAATACCGCAGCAAGGCTTGCCGACGGCAAGAGTGCATTTCGCACAAACCCAACATTGAATCAAGCTTGTGGCGCTCAACGCGCTTGCGACTTTCCTCCGCCTGCGATTGCTCCTGCATCTGGCGCAGAGTAATGACGTCTTGCAGGCCGTAAGACATCCAGGCATCGGCGGGCAAGCCGTCACGGCCCGCACGACCGGTTTCCTGATAATAGGCTTCAATACTTTTAGGCAAGCTTAAGTGCGCAACAAAGCGCACATCGGGTTTGTCGATGCCCATACCAAAGGCGATGGTCGCAACGATGATGACACCGTCTTCACGCAAAAAACGCTCTTGATGATGCTCTCGTAGTTCACTGCTTAAACCCGCATGGTAGGGCAAGGCACACATGCCCTGAGCGGTAAGCCACTCGGCCACGTCCTCAACCTTGCGGCGCGACAGGCAATACACAATACCCGCTTCACCCTCGTGCTCATTCAAAATAAAGCGCTTAAGCTGCTCGCGGGCGTTGCCCTGATTTTCACTAATACGGTAGCGAATGTTGGGGCGGTCAAAGCCGTCGTTGAAGAGCAGGGCATCGTTTAAATCGAGCCGGTTAATAATTTCGCGTTGGGTTGCCTGATCTGCCGTCGCCGTGAGCGCAATGCGCGGAATGGAAGGATAGCGCTCATGAAGAATAGAGAGCTGAATATACTCCGGCCGAAAATCGTGGCCCCACTGCGACACACAGTGCGCTTCATCAATCGCAAACAGGGATATCTTGCCAGCATCCATCAGCTCCAGCATGCGCGGCATCATCAGGCGCTCGGGGGCGACATAGAGCATGTCCAGATCGCCCTGCCGGAACAGACTTTCCACCCGAAAGGACTCGTCTGCACTCAAACTGGAATTCAAGTACTCGGCTCTAACGCCATTTTGTTGCAAGGCCTGCACCTGATCGCGCATAAGCGCAATCAAGGGTGACACGACAATGGCCGTACCGGGGCGAACCAGCGCCGGTATTTGAAAGCACAGGGATTTGCCGCCGCCCGTCGGCATCAGCACCAGGGCATCGCCACCCGCAACAAGGTGGCTGACAATCGCCTCCTGCTGATTGCGGAAGGACTCGTAGCCAAAGACCGACTGCAGCGCCTGATGCGCAGCGCTGACGGATGAGTTGGAGCTCGTTACTTCATTATTCAAAGGCTATTCTTTACCACATTAAGTCGTCGGGAATTTTGTAGTCCGCGTAAGGGTCATCTTCATCAACAACTTCCACCGTGGATTTGTCATGCAGTACCAGTACCCGCGCTTCATCGCGCTGCTTAATCTTCTCCGCAACCGCGGCCGGCACCAGTTCGTAGCCCTCATTGAGCTTCACGATAGCAATCTGGCCGCGGGTCAACTGCAGCTGTAAGTCATTCGTGACAAGGATTTTTTTAATCTTCTTGCCGTCCACAAACTGGTAGTCCAGCTCGCCACGCCTGCGATCAATCCGGTTTACCGTAATCAACTGGGCTATTTGGGCCTGAATCGCTTTTTTCTCTGCTTCCGCCTGTCGCTGGCGGTTTAGCTGGCGATCCCGCTCAGCCTTTTCAGCCAGGGCCTGCGCCGCCGCAGCCTTGGTCTCATCAAGCGGCTTATGCCCCTTGGGCTGCTTCGCGGCCTTGCGCTTATCTTTTTTAAGCTGCTTCACCTTTTTGTCATCGACCATGCCCGCTTGAAGCAGTTGTTCCTGCAAAGATTTCATGTGAATTCACCAAGAAAAATAAGTGTGGGTAAAGAAGCCTTCGGGAGCGCAATTGTAAAACATTCAAGCCGACATTGGGCGCTGCCTGTGAGCTTGTTTGCGTATTGTGCGCAAAGCTTAGGGCCGTTTGCGCGAACATTCCGCCAGGCGTAAACCCGGGCACGTCATGACACCAAGCCCGATCAAGGCCTTATGCCAGAATAATAACAAAGCGAAGCCAATGGCCCCCCAACGGCCAGCAAGTGACACCCTCGTCTTCAGCGTCGCAGTCAACGGCTATCACTGGCGATATCGTCGCCTGCTGAATTCACGGCGGCAATATGCACTGCGCCATGGTTACACCTATCTGCTTATCGACCGCCCGCTCTTCAGTCTGTTGGGCGAAGAAACCGCCTGGCTCAAGCTACCCGCCGCTCTGGTGGCTCTGGAGGTATCCCCTTCCGACCAGGCCGCAAGTTACCTCTCGGTATGCAGCGAATTCGATCCGAATCAGACTGGCTACGCGATCAACTATGACAACTGCCTAATCCGCACCGCCATTGAAGGACCGGCGAACTTTAGCGTACAGGCCCCCAATGCCGCCAACTCTCTGATAGCAGTACGCTGGTACTATGAAGCGGGTAGCGAACCGGTTTACTCTTTCTGGACACGCGAACGCGATGGTGACATCTTCCCTATTCGCTAGGCCTGAAGCTACAATCAGTCTCTCCCGTGTGCTCGCAAAGCAAGCATCATTTTTCGAGCAGCCAGTTGAAACATG